>NZ_CP054588.1 GCF_002025255.2 Halolamina sp. CBA1230 | reverse complement strand
CGGGATGCTGGAGGATGTTGGTGAGGATCGCGAACCGGGTCTGCTGGGTAACGAAGTGGAGGAGCTCCCGGCTCTCCCCACCGCCGCCGGCGTCGAGGTCGGTGCTCATGGATGTCCCTACACGCCCGAGAGGGAAGTAGTTTACTCTGGAGTAAATCACTCTAGGGTAACTTCTGCTCGCTCCCCGGTCCCGCACCGTACGAACCATATCCCCCCGCGACGACAGGGAGGTGTATGGCCGACGAGGAGTCGCCCGTTCCGGAAGAGGTTCTCACCAGCGCGACCGAGCGCCTCGACGAAGCGGAGATCACGCTGGCGGACAACGAGGAGATCCTCCACGCACTGAGCGAGTTAACCCCGGTCTACGAGACCGAGCGGTCGTACTTCGTACTGGGCAACTACGACCGCGACCCGATCCGGCGGCTGAACCGCGTGGTCGACCGCCTCAACCGTCGGCAGGACGCCTACGCGTTCCGAATGGTCGACATCCGCGGCGAGTGGGACAACAGCATCCAGAAGTTCTGTCTGATCGCCGACGTCGTCACCTGTCTCGTCGGGGTAGCTGAGAAGGAACCGAGCGACTTCCTCGTCGAACAGGGACTGCTCGTCGGGACGAACGAGTACTTCGCGAAGAGCCACGTACTCAAGCGGGAGTACGAGGACGAGGAGCACCCCTTTGGCTGGATGCAGGACGGCGTCTTCGAACTGTTCGCGGAGGCGGGACGGCTGTACCGCTGGCAGACGGAGGAAGAACTGGTCGACGCGGCGGCCGAACTCCCGTAAATCTCGATTCGACGCCCCTCGTGGGAGCGAGTGCGCCTACTCCTCGAGCAGCGGGCGCGAGGAGTTCGTCACGACCAGCAGGCTGCTCGCGGCCATCGCGACCGCGGCGAACAGGGGGTTGAGCAGCCCCGTCAACGCCAGCGGGATCGCGATACCGTTGTAGCAGAACGCCCAGCCGATGTTCTGTTTCACGCGCTTCCCCGTCGCCCGCGAGAGGTCGAACACCGTCTCCACCGAGCCCAGGTCGTCGTCGACGATCGCCACGTCGGCGGCGTCGACCGCGATGGCGGTCCCGCTGCCCAGCGCGATCCCGATGTCGGCACTGGCGAGCGCGGGCCCGTCGTTCGTCCCGTCGCCGACCATCGCGAGCGTCCGCCCCGCGCCGAGGCGGCGGACCGTCTCCGCCTTCCCCTCCGGCGGCACGCCGGCGAACACCTGATCGATCGCGGGGTGGTCGCGGAACGTCGCCGTCGCCTCGGACTCGTCGCCGGTGAGCAGCACCACGTCGACGCCGCGATCCGCGAGCCCGGTAACGGTCTCCTCCCAGCCCGGCCGGGGCTGGTCGCCGAGGACGATCACGCCCTCGGCTTCGCCGTCGCGGCCGACGAGGATCGGGAGGTCGCCGTTCGAGCGGACTTCGGCTGCGCGATCGCGCAGATCGTCCGAGAGCGTCCAGCCGTACTCGTCGAACAGGTCCGGGTGGCCGACGACGGCTTCCGTGCCGTCGACAGTCCCCGCGACGCCGTTGGCGTGGCTCTCGAACGCCTCGACCGAGTCGCTCCCGCCCGCGAACGCGTCGGCGATTGCGGACGCCACGGGGTGGGAGGAACGCCGTTCGAGCGCGCCGGCGACCGCGAGGGCGGCCTCGGGCGCGTCGGCCCGTTTGACCTCCAGTTCGCCCGTCGTGAGGGTCCCCGTCTTGTCGAACACCACGGTGTCGACGCCGCGGAACCGCTCGAACACCGTCTCGTCGAACACGACGATGCTCCGCTCGATGGCGTCCCGGATGCCGGAGGCGACCGCCAGCGGCGTCGCGAGCCCCAGCGCACACGGACAGGAGACGAGCAGCACGGTCAGCGAGACGAGCACCGCCTGCGTCGGGCCCGCACCGAGCGCGAGGTAGGCGCCCCCCGCGACCGCCGCCAGCAGCACGACGGCGGGGACGAAGATCACCGCCAGCCGGTCGGCGAGCTTCTGGACGCCGCTGTTGGCGCTCTGGAGGTTCCACAGCAGGTTCGTCACGCGGTCGATGCTGCTGGTCGCGCCCTCGCCCACCTCGACGGTGAGCGAGCCGTCCGACAGCACCGCGCCGCCGACCACCTCGTCGCCCGGCTCCTTCGAGACGGGGAGGGACTCGCCGGTGACGACCGCCTCGTCGACGGTCCCCTCGCCGTCGACGACGGTGCCATCGACGGGGATGCGGTCGCCGGTCCGGACGAGTACGTGGTCGCCTTCCGAGAGCTGGCTCACGTCGACGGTCGTCGTCCCGCCGTCGTCGAGCAGGGTCGCCTCCGACACCTGTTCGTCGCCCAGTTCGGAGAGCATCCCCATCGCGCGCTTCTTGATCGAGGACTCGTAGTAGTTGCCGGCGGTGACGACCACGACGATGGCGACGGTGACGTCGTAGTAGATGTCGATCCGACCGAGCGCGGCCGCCAGCGTGCTGTACGCGAACGCGCTGATCGCCGCCAGCGCCACCAGCAGGTCCATGTTGGGCGCTCTCGCCCGCAAACTCACGATCGCGCCCCGGAGGATGGGTTTCCCGACGCCGAACAGCACCAGCGAGGTCAGCAGGAAGAGGACGGCGTAGAAGTACGTCGCGCCCTGGAGCTGATCGCGGGCCATCTCGGCCAGCCACGGCGGGTAGAGCCCGAAGTGGACGGGGTAGATGTAGACGAAGTACGGGAGCATCACCGCCATCCCGAGCATCACGCCCGCCGCGATTCGCCAGAGCAGCGTCTCCTCGGCGTGGGAGCCCGCGGTGTTCTCCTCGCGGTCGTCGGCGACGTAGCCCGCGGTCGTGAGCCGGTCCTCGACCCCGTCCTCGTCGAGGGTCTCGGGGTCGTGGTCGACGCGGACCGTCTCGGTGACGTAGCTGGCCTGCGCGCCGTCGATCCCCTCGGTTTTCCCGGCGACCGACTCCAGGAACGCCTCGCAGGTCGTACAGTGCATCCCGCTGACGTGGAAGTACGACCGCTCGTACCCCTCGGGGGGGTCCTCGTCGAGCGCGGCGTCGTCGGCCGCCGCCTCGCGCACGTCGTCGGCCTCGACTGCTTCGTCGCCGAGCGCGTCGTGGACGTCGCGACAGCCCGTACAGCAGTACACCGCGTCCTCGCCCTCGACGCGGCCGCGGGAGAGCGGGAGGCCACAGAGCGCACACTCCCCCACCTCGTCGGTCGGTTCGGCCTGCGCGGCCGTCATCGAGCGATCACCCCCCGGCGTTCGAGAGTCGGACCAGAACTGAAAACCCCCTCCAGCCCGTAGCACCGGATCGTGACTCGTGACCGACCGTCGCCGACCCGGCGAACCCGCCGAGGTGAGCGATGATTCCGACGCTGCCGGCCCACGTCGGCCCGCTGCCGACCAGCGAGGTCGAGACCGGCGTGTTCCTCGTCGTCGGACTGCTGGGCGGCGCCCACTGTCTGGGGATGTGCGGCCCGCTGGTGACGATGTACGCCGACCGGATGGAGAGCGAGAGCGAGAACGTGCTCTCCCTGTTCGAGGTGCGCCAGCACGCGCTGTTCAACGCGGGCCGGACAGTTAGCTACGCCGTTATCGGCGCGCTGTTCGGCGCACTCGGCTCGGTCGTCTTCGGCGCGGCGTCGACGGTGACCGCGATCGGCGACACGGTGCGTGCGGTCTCCGGCCTGGTCGTCGGCGTCCTGATCCTCGTCGTCGGCGCCCGCTACGCCCTCGGCCAGTTCGGCGGCCACGGGCTGTTCGGCGGTGGCGGCGGCTGGTTCGGCAAGATCTACGGCCGGCTCACCGCCCACGTCGAGGAGTGGGCGAACGGGCCGGGGATCGTCGGGCTCGGCCTCGTCCACGGCCTGCTCCCCTGCCCGATCCTCTACCCCGCCTTCCTCTACGCGTTCGCCCGGGGGTCGCCCGCCGTCGGCGCCGTCTCGCTGGCGCTGCTCGGGCTGGGCACGTTCCCGACGCTGTTCCTCTACGGCACCGTGATCCAGTCGATCGGGAACCGCCACCGGGACCGACTCCACCGCGCCCTCGGCGTCGCCTTCCTCGTGATGGGCTGGATGCCGATCGCGCACGGCCTCGAACTGTTCGGGATCTCCATTCCGCACGTCGAGGTGCCGGTGTACTCCCCGTTCTGACGGCGGGGACCGGTGGTCGTGCGACTCGACTCCGGACTGATTCACGCCGCCAGTTGGGGCTGGACGCCCCTGTCGGTTCCGGTCCCGGCGTCGAAAACACGGCGAGGTAGCCGGGGCTGCACTCACCCGCCGGTCGCTTCCAGCATCACCACTCGCCCGTCGGCGTAGACGACGTGGATCTCCGCACTCCCGTCGCCGTCGGTGTCCGCGAGCCGCGGGTACGTGTAGATCGGCACGTCGCGCTCGTAGGTGGCCTGCACGTCGCCGGTCGCCGGATCGACGACCGAGACGCGCCCGTCGTTCGTGGGCGCCACCAGTTCGGGCGCCTCGTCGCCGTCGACGTCGCCGAGCACCGGCGGCGGCATCATCTGGACGTCGGCGGCCGTCAGCGTCGTCGTCCACTCGACCTGCCCGGTCTCGGCGTCGACGCTCCGGAGGTCGCCGTCCCGCGCGGTCGCGTACACCTCGGCCGTCCCGTCGTCGTCGGCGTCCGCGAACGCGTGGACGGCGCCGAAGTCGCCCAAGTCCTTCCGCCAGCGCACGTCGCCGTCGGTGGCGTCGACCAGCGCGACGGTGCCGTCGGTCATCCCGACTGCGATCCCGGTCCCGTCACCGACCGGGCCCGTGTTCATCCAGTTCACCGAGTCGCCGATCGGCCGCGTTCGCCACTCCCGGGAGCCGTTCCCGTCGTACATGACCACGCGCCCCTCGCCGGTGCCGATCCCGATCTCCGCCGCGCCGTCGCCGTCGAAGTCGTCCACGGCGGGCGTCCCCCACGTGTACGTGTCGAGTTCGCGCGACCACAGCTCCGCCCCCTCGTCGTCGAAGACGAACACCGTCCCGCGCACGTCGACGACGACGATCTCCTTCGCGTCGTCGCCCAGCAGGTCGGCCACGACGGGCTTCGAGTAGCCGTAGCTGGACAGCGGCGCCCGGAACTGCACCGACCCGTTCGCAGCGTCGAGCGAGACGAGCTCCTGTTCGGTCGTCGCGACCAGCACCTCCTGCCGACCGTCGGCGTCGTAGTCCGAAAGCGCTGGGTTCGCGACCGAGTGGATCGTACAGTTCTGTGGCGGGATCCCGTACTGCCAGTCCGCGGAGCCGTTGGCGCCGTACAGCCCGTACAGCGCGCAGTTCGGCGTGTCGCTGCGGCCGCTGATCGGCGCGTACACCATCCCATCGCCGTCGACGACACCCGCGGCCGCGGCGTGGTGGTTCGACTGGACGTCCCGCCCGGTGTCGCTCACCCACGCCTCCTCGAGCGCCACGCCGCCGCCGTCGAGCGTGAGTGCGAGCCCCCCAACCCCGCCGAGCACCACGAGCACGGCCAGGAGGGCGACCCCCGTGGCTGTCCGCATCGTTCGTCTCTACTTCGATCCGAGGGATAAACGCTCCCGTCCGCCCCTGGCTTTCGACGTTCGTACTACTCGGGTCCGGCCACGGAGCCCCGCCGAGGCGGTCGAAACCGCGCCCCGACTACGGGGGAGTTTTTGCCCCGCGGGACGGAGGGGCCGGCACGATGGTTCCCGCGCCGTCCCGGCGTTCGCTGGCGGGCGTCTGGCTGCTCGCACTCGGCGTCGCTCCCGCTCGGGCGAGCGCCCACGCGATCACGGGGTCGCGGTTCGACGCGCCGATCCCGCTCCCGTTCCTGCTGCTCGGTGCGGGGGCGACCGTCGCGCTGACGGCGGCGTGGCTGGGATGGACCGACCGCGTGACGCCGCCCACGACCGATCGGACGCTGCTGACGGTGCCGGCGGCGGCCGTCGGGCCGCTGCGAACCGCGCTCTCGCTCGGGTTCCTTCTCTGTGTGGTCGCCGCGCTCCTGCTCGGCGTCGTCGGGTCGCAGGCGCCCGCGGAGAACTTCGCGGCCGTGTTCACGTGGGCGGTCTGGTTCCGCGGGCTCGCGATCGTCGCGATCCTCGTCGGGAACCCCTGGGCGCTGCTGTCGCCGTGGCGCACGGTGTACGAAGGGCTTTCGTGGGTCGAGGGCGACACCGTCTCGCTGCTCTCCCGGGAGCCGCCGTTCGGCGCGTGGCCGGCGACGGTCGGCTTCCTCTGTCTGTTCGGCGCCGTCGAGAACCTGACGAACGTCCCGCTGGTGCCGCGGCTGACGAGCGCCGTCCTCGCGGCGTACGCGCTCGCGATGACCGGCGGCGCGGTCCTCTTCGGGCCGGCGTGGCTCCGGCGGGCGGACCCGCTGGGGGCGTTCTACCGCCTGTTCGGAACGGTCGCCCCGCTCCGGGTCCGGCGCGCCGACTCGGGGTACGCGATCGAGGCACGGTTCCCCTGGACGGGGACCCTGTCGCCACTGAACGGTCCCGCGCTCGTCGTGCTCGCGGTCGCGATGGTGTACGTCGTGAGCTTCGACGGGTTCGCCAACACGGGGGCGTTCCAGACCGTCCTGTTCCGGGTCCGGGAGGCGACCGGCCTCGGGTCGGCGGCGCTGCTGGTCGTGTTCGGCGTCGGGTTCGCGGGGTTCCTGGCGACGTTCTGGCTGGGCTGTCGGCTCTCTGACCGCCTCGGCGCCGCCGCGGGCGACGCGGGCGAGGCCCGCCGCGCGTTCGCGCCGACGCTGCTCCCGATCGCGGCGGCGTACGAGATCGCCCACAACTACCCCTACGTGGCCCGGAGTATCGGGCAGTCGCTCGAGATCGCGCTCGACCCGTTACTGCCGGGTCTGGGACCGATCCGCCCGCTCGGGTGGCTCCCGCTCCCCGCGTTCTGGGGATCGCAGGTCCTCCTCGTCGTGCTCGGCCACGTCGTCGCCGTCGTCGCCGCCCACTTCGTCGCCGTCCGCCGGTACGGCACCGTCACGGACGCGCGGCGCGCCCACGCACCGCTGGTCGTCCTCATGGTCGGCTACACGGTACTGTCGCTCTGGATCATCTCGCAGCCGGTGCTCGCCTAGAACTGGGGGAGGTCGTCCCCGGGCGGCGCGTCGCCGGCTCCGCCAGTCGTGGACCGCCCCGTGCCGCCGGCCGGTCGGTCCTCCCCCAACTCCGCGGCCAGCAGGCGGGCAACCCCCCGGCGGATGCGTTGGGAGATCGCGGTATCGGAGACGTCGAACTCGCGGGCGAGATCCTGAAGCGTCGCCGCCCGCGGCACGGCGAAGTAGCCGCGTTCGAACGCCGCGGCGAGCGTCTCCCGCTGGAGATCCGTCAGCACGGCCTCGTGTCCCCCCTCGAGCGACCACGCGGTCGTGTGGATCCGTTCGACCGTCAGCGGGACGCCGGCCTCGGCACACTCGCGGTAGCAGTCGGCCAGCCGATCCCGGCTGGGAAAGCGGAGCGAGAACTGCCAGCCGTCGGCGGTGCCGACGCCGCGCAGGCAGGCGGCGTCGGTGTTGGCCAGCGCGCCGAGCAGCGGGTGGTCGGTCCGCCAGTCGACGCCGACCAGCAGCCCGCCGTTCGACGACGCGAGCAGCTCGGCACGGGTGACGTCGGGATCCGCCCGAAGGTGGTCCACGCTGGCGTCCGTCCCCGTCATCCAGAGGTACGGCATGACCCGCGAGTCCAGCGGGACGACCCGCTCGAACGAGACGCGAACGTCCGCCCGCGCCGAGAACGTCGCCGCCAGCCGGAACGCCTCGGCCGACAGCGAGACCCTCGCACAGAGGCTCATGCCCGACGGCTCGGCGACCGGCGCATTAGTTTGGCGGTGCCTTCGGCGCCGTTGGCTCGCCCTTCGAGAGCGGCCGCGACTCACTTCGGTCTCGCCACCGGTCCGGATTCAGCTCGCTCCTCGGGTTTGATCTGTATCCGGCCCTCCGCGTCGGCGACGACCGCCGAGCCGTCGAGCGGGAACAGCTCCGACGGATCCCAGCAGCCAGTGAGTCGCGAGCCGTAGCCGACCACCAGCTCCCGGCGCGGGCGGACGAACGCGGTGCCGTCCTCACAACGGACGACCTCGCCCACCACGTCGCCGCTGGTGGTGACGACCCGTTTCCCCTCGTCTTCGGGCGTGAACTCGGTCGCGCTTCGGGGGGTCATACCGAAGAAGTTCGCAGCCTCGCTCCGTATTCGCGGGGGTTGGCCATCGAAGGGGTACTTCGACCCGCTACTCGCCCGTCCCGGGTTCTCGGAGCGCACCCTCGATCTCGTCGAGATGTTCCATCCCGATCACCGCGACCACACTGCCCTCCCCGCGTGCGGCGTCGAGCAGGTCGGCCATCGCCGCCTCGCGGGCGTCGTCGATCAGCCGGATCGACGCCGGCGGCCGGATCGCCCGGAACAGCGAGTCGCGCCGGTCGAGGTACGCCCGCTCGTCGGCGGCCTGCACGTCGGCCGTGTCCACCAGCGAGCAGTCGTGCACGATCGGCGTGTACACCCGGAGGCGTATCGGCGTGTGGTCGGCGAGGACGCCGGCGACGCGACACGCGAGCGCGTGGGCGATCGAGGACCCGAAGTCCCGGACGAGCCGGCCGAGCACACGCGGCGACGGCCGTTCCCGCCGGACGCGTTCGCCCAGTCGGGAGAGATACCGCCGCGTCGGGAGGTCGATCCCGACGACCGGGGCGTCGGTCGACTGGATGGCGGCGCTCATCTCGCCGCCCAGCCGCGGCGGCCGATGGCCGTCGGCGGCGTACAGCCCGAACAGCGGCATCGCCAGCGGCGGCAGTTCGACCGCCAGCGTCTCGGGTTCGACCAGCTCCAGCACCCGGATCACCCGCGTGACGCTCGCGGGATGGTCGTGAACGACGCCGACCAACAGCACGGGGTGGCGGCCGCCACCACCCGGCACGCACCGGAGATACCGCTGGTCGAGGCGGGGGTCGTCGGCTGCCGCGAGTTGCTCGGCGACGGCGGCACAGTCGAACACGGGGTCCACTTCATCCTCTCGGGAGCCGGACATAGCGCCCCGGCTTCGAGGGCCAACCCGTTCAAGGGTGGTCGCTCCCCGACCGTCGACGGCGAGCCGACCGGGAGTAGGACGATCCATCGGCTCGAAGGGAGGTATATATTCTCTGATAGACATCTATGTGAGTGTGTGAGCCACTCTCGGTAGTCCCGTATTTCGTCGATCGGTGTTCGTTCCTAATACCTCCTCAACACGGGTTAGAAGCACCGATACTGCTGAATCCGCATTAACTATCGCGCCGGTTTTTCTCCCCCCGGCGAGACACGTTCTCCCGTCCGGACGACCGGACGTGACACCATGACTGAACGACGACGACAGCGGGACCGACGCGAACGGGATCGGACAGAACGACGAGCACGACGCGAGCGGACGCGTTCCCAGCAGCGACAGCAGGATCCGGCGCAACAGAACCCACAGCAGAACCCACAACAGAATCCCCCAAACCCGCAGAACCTACAGCAGAACCCCCAGAACCCCACTCAACAGAACCCGACGACTGAAAACCAGCCGAACCAGCCCCAACAGCAGGCGACGGGGCAACAGTTCGGGCAGCCGGCCGGCCAGCTGCCTGCGGGACAGCAGCCGGCAGCCCAGCAGCAGGTCGCCCAACAGCCGACGAGCCAGCAGTTCCCCCAGCTGGCCGGACAGCAGGCACTCACACAACAGCCGGGGATCGGGCAGCAGCCGACGGCGAACACGTACACGCCACAGGCGCCGTTCGCCGTCGGCGTCCCGACGGGCAGCCAGGCGTTCGCGGGGCAGCCCCAGTTCGGCGGCGCCGGCGCTGGCGCGCAGGCCGACCCGAGCAGCACCGCTCCAGCGACCGGCGACGACGCGGGCACGGTGCAGGGACAGCTCACCAGCCAGGCCTCGGGGATCTACCCCGAGGCGTTCGTCGACCACCTCTCGGAGGCGGCCCGGGACTGCCTCGACGACTGTATCGACGTGAGCCAGGTCGCGGCCTGGTGCTCGGACCGCTGTATCGAGCAGGGGCCGGAGATGGCCCAGTGCAGCCGGCTCTGTAACGAGGCCGCCACCCTCGGCTCGGTCGCCGCGGAGTTCATCGCCCGCGACTCGGTGAACCTCCCGACGGTGATCGAGGCCTACGTCGACACCGCCGAGCGCGCGCTCGACGAACTCGTGAAGTTCGACGCGCCCCACACCAACGAGGCGGAGATGGTGCTCGATCGCTCCATCGACTCCAGCCTCGCCATGCTCGACGACCGGTAGTCGGCCAGCGGGGGGTGGTCGGCGGTCGCTGAACCACTGTAAACCACCCCCTTCCCGCCGCGTAGCGTCCACCTTCCGTGTGAACGGTCACGCTGCTTTATGCCGGCGTACACGCATTAGCGGAGTGATGGCTCCAGACGATTCAGCGGCCGACAGCGGCGCCGACGCCGGCGATAGGCCCGACCGCGAGATGGTGGATCGACCGACCGCACACTCCCCCGAACGCCTGGCGGCGCGGCTCTCCGAGACGGTGCCGTCCCGGCGGGCGTACGGGATGGAGCGTGTCGCCGCACCCGACGGGGGTGGTCTGCTCACCCCACGGGAGCGCCAGTACTTACGACAGACCGAACACCTTGATCAGGCCGACCGCGACGCCGTCGAGGAGGTAGTCGCCGAACGCGTCGACGAGTTCGTCGACACCGACTGGCCCGTGATCCGGGAGAACTGCCCGGAAGTGGCCGACGCGTTACGCGAGGAGCTCTGCGGGAGCGACTGAGTGGGGATTCGCGTCAGTTGAGCGTCCAGAACCCGTAGTTGAGGTAGACTGCGAAGGAGACCCAGAGGAGGTACGGCACCAGCAGCGCGCCCGCGCGGCGGTCGACGCGGGCGAACGTCGAGATCGTCGCCGCGATCAGCAGCCAGAGGAGCACGATCACCACGAGTGCGACCCCGATCCGCTGCAACCCGAAAAACGCCGCCGACCACGCGAGGTTGAGCGCGAACTGCGCGACGAAGGCGATGGCCGCGAGGCGGACCTTTCGCGGCGACTCGTCGGCGCGGCGCCACACCAGCCACGCCGCGACGCCGATCAGCGCGAACAGCGTGGTCCACACGGGGCCGAACACCCAGTTCGGCGGCGCCAGCGCGGGGCGCTCGAGCGTCCCGTACCAGCCCGCGAGCCCCTGTGCGGTGAACACGGCGCCGGAGGCGCCGACGAGCTCGACGACCAACACCGCGAGCCCGAGCGTCAGCAGCGGGCGGTCGCGGGGGAGGCGACGGATGCGGGCGACGGTCTCGGACGCTCGACTCATACCCGGAACTGGCTCGCTCGGAACTAATACTCTCGGTGCCACGTTTAGCCGCCGCGTTACTTAGGCGCCGGCGCGATGGGAACGGGCCATGCAGACCGTCGTGCTGGCTGCCGGCAAAGGCAGCCGTATGGGCGTGCTGACCGACGAGACGCCGAAACCGTGCCTGCCGGTCGCCGGGCGACCGCTGGTGAGCCACACGCTCGACGCCGCCGCGGTGGCGGGGGCGTCGCGGTTCGTGGTGGTCGTCGGCTGTGGCGCCGACCAGGTCCGCGGCGTGCTCGGCGACAGCCACGCGGGCGTTCCGATCGACTACTGTCACCAGGCCGAGCAGCGGGGCACTGCCGACGCCGTGTTGACCGCGCGCTCGCTGCTCGACGACGGGCCGTTCGTCGTACTCAACGGCGACGCGCTGTACGACGCGCCGTCGCTCTCCCGGGTGTACGACCACGTCCCCTCCGTCGGCTCCTACGTCGTCGACGATCCGAGCCAGTACGGCGTGCTGTCGCTGGCGGGCGACGAGGCCGGCGAGAACCGCGCGATCTCGGGCGACGGCGGCGTCGCGGGCCGCGTGCTCGGCGTGACCGAGAAGCCCGACGAGCCGAACAGCGACCTCGTCAACGCCGGCGCGTACGCGTTCCCCGCGGGCGCCAGCGACGCGCTGGACGACATCGCGGAGAGCGAGCGCGGCGAGTTCGAGCTCACCGACCTGCTCGGGTCGCTGTGTGCCACCGACCGCGTGAAAGCGGTGCCGTTCTCGCGCTGGATCGACGTGGGGCGACCGTGGGAGCTGCTGGCCGCGAACGAGTGGAAGCTCGGCGAACTCACCCGGGCTGTCGAGGGTGACGTGGCCGACGGCGCGACGCTCGAGGGCGACGTGGTCGTGGAGTCGGGCGCGACCGTCCGTGACGGCGTCACGATCGAGGGGCCGGCGCTGATCCAGTCCGGCGCGACCGTCGGGCCGAACGCGTACGTCCGTGGGGCGACGCTGCTCCGCCCGGGCGCACAGGTCGGCCACGCGGTCGAGATCAAAAACAGCGTGATCGGGCGCGACACCAGCGTCGCCCACCTCTCCTACGTCGGCGACAGCATCCTCGCCCCGGAGGTGAACTTCGGCGCCGGGACGGTCGTGGCGAACCTGCGTCACGACGGCGAGCCGGTCGATCTGGCCGTGAAGGACGAGCGGCGCTCGACCGGTCGGCGGAAGTTCGGCGTCGTCGTGGGCCGCGGGACGAAAACCGGGATCGACACCAGCATCGACGCCGGGGTAACGCTCTCGCCCGGGAGCCGCACGGCTGTCGGAGAATCCGTCACCCGCGACCGCTGAGCCGTTACGCCTCCGCAGTTGCCTCGACGTGGAGTCCCTCATCGGCGACGACCACGACCCGGTAGCCCGCATAGTCGAACCCGACGGTGAGCCCGGACTCCGGCGGGTCTTCGACGAGCGCTGACAGCGCGTCCGGGTCGATCACCTCGTACAGGCGGGGTTCGACCGCCGTCGGCTCCATGCCTTCCCGTTCGGCGACGGCTTCGACGACACGCGACACGACATCGGCCCCTTCGGACTGCAGTTTGGTGGTTTCTGCTGCTGTGCTGCCGACGTTTCTCTGGCTAGTCATCAGCCCGGATTTGGAAGAACTATCCAAAAGCGTTACGACACAGCGAACGTACTCACGGAACTTCTGGTGTTTTTCCCGACACGTCAGAACGAGGGAACGTGTCCCGCCGTCCGCCGGCGGTTTCACGACCGAACCGCAGCCGGGCGGCGTGGGCGAACCGCTCGCGAGGCGGGACGTTACAACGGGATTACCAGTCACTATGAATCGTATTACTATGTCCTCTGCAGTGAACGATAGAGGCGATGACGGGGATCAGTGAAGCCGACATGAATCGAATCAACGAGTTCGTCGCGCGGAACAAGTTCGAGCGCAGTCCGGAACAGCTCTGCCCGAACGACGAGGAGGAGGACGACGGGACGGACGACGCCGCCCGCCGGCCGCAAACGGTGGCGGCGGAGCGGTAGTAGGAACCGGTTCGACGACGAGTAGTTCCGTGCTATTCTGACGGCGACTGTGGCGGCGTCGACGCCGCCACAGTCGGTTTACGGGTCGGGGCAGGGCTGGCCGACCCGAGCGTCGATCAGCCCGTGAGCTGCGGCCCGAGCGGCCCGTTGCTCGATAATAACTATAGTGACGGCTCCGTTGGCCTGGGTATGGTGGTCCAGGTCCACGAACTGAGCGGCTTCCAGCGTGACTTGTTGTACGTGATCGCCGGCTTCGATCACCCCTCCGGGCGCACGGTCGCCGACGAGCTCGAGCGGACGCTGGAGTGTGAGATCACTCACGGCCGGCTCTACCCCAACCTGGACGAGCTCGTCGAGGCCGGCCTCGTCGAGAAGGGAGCGATCAACCGTCGGACGAACTTCTACGCGCTGACGCCCGACGGCGAGGAGGCGCTGCGGCGACGCCGCCGCTGGGAGGACGAGCTGTACGATCCGACCTAACGCCCGACTACGCCCCGGCGTCGTCGACGAGATCCGGTCGGGTGAGTCGTTCGACGGCCATCGCGACGACGGCCACGATCAGGAGCAGTGCCACGCTGAGTAGCTTCCTTCGCATACCTCCCACTACCCGGAGGAGGCGTTTGGTTATACGCTGGTTTCTCCGCGTCACTCCTCCTTCGTCAGCCCTTTCGACTGGATCACCTCCCAGGTCTCGCTTCCCTTACTCGTAATGCCGTACACGCGTCCCTTCCGGCGGTCCTCGGGAACGAGCAGTTCGACGAGGCCGCGCTCCCGCAGCGAGTTCAGCGCGCGGGAGACGTGGGTCGACGCGATGTCGACGTCGGACGCGATCTGGGTCGGCGTCGCCGGACTCTCGGCGAGCCGGCCGAGCACCAGCGTCCGGTGGCGGGAGCTGATCACGTGCCCGACGACGTCCCAGTCCGGCGTCATGATCTCCTCCACGAGCCGGCGCTGCGTCCCGCCGAAGGGTGTGATATCACTGCCATTGGTCGATCACGTAGTGTGTCGCCGCGACGACGACCAGCGCCCCGAACACCGCGACGTTCAGCACGGTCAGCGGGAGCCACTCGAACGCACCGGGGAGCAGCAACACGCCGGCGTACAGCGCCAGCGCGCCCGCCGCGACCGCGCCGTACACGAGCGGCCACTCGATCCCCTCGTCGTCGGTCTCCTGGTCGGGGAGGTAGCTGTCGAGCTCCGACACCGCGGGCGTGAGTTCGACCTGTCCGGCCTCCTTGTCGTACGCCACCAGCCCGGCCTCGTCGAGCTTCGGGATGTGGATCTGGTACAGCGAGACGTAGACGCGTTTGATCTGCTTGTCGGTGAGTTCGTCGATCTCGACGTCGTTCTCCCAGGCGGCGACCGCCTCGGAGAGCTCGTTGACCGAGACCGCCCCGTCGGCGCGTCGCAGCTTCGAGATCACGAACCGCCGACGCCTGTTGCTCAACAGGTCGTAAACCGTGTCCTGCGTCAGCGTGTTCGGGTCTTCCGTTGACATTGTATGGGGCGGGGGGTAGTTCGGGGTTCGGCCGCCGACGTCACTCGACGGTGACGCTCTTGGCGAGGTTCCGGGGCTTGTCGATCGACCGACCGAGCAGGTCGGCGACCCGGTAGGAGACGAGCTGGAGCTGGACGTTCGCGAGCAGCCCCGCCGCGACGGGGTGGGTGTCGGGGATCGGCAGGAACTCGTCGGCCGCCTCGGCCACCTCGCCGGCGGACTCGGCGGCGACCGCGACGACGGGCGCGCCGCGGCTGCGCACCTCCTCGACGTTTTTCAACGTCTTCTCGTCGTGCCGGCCGGTGAACACCGCGAACACGGTGGTGTCCGAGGTCACGAGCGCCAGCGGCCCGTGTTTGAGTTCGCCCGCGGCGAACCCCTCCGCGTGCTCGTAGGTGATCTCCTTGAACTTCAAGGCGCTTTCCAGTGCGACTGGGTAGCCGACGCCGCGGCCGATGAAGAACTGCTCGTCGCGGTCGGTGAACTGCGGGGCCAGCGCCTCCGCAGGGGAGCGGTCGAGCGCCTCCTCGACGTGGTCGGGCAGCCGTTCCAGCGCCGCGAGCAGCGCCTCGCGGTCGGGGTCGATCTCGCCGGTCACGTCCTCGGCGATCCGCTCGGCGAGCAGCGCGAGCACCGCGACCTGCGAGGAGAACGTCTTGGTCGCGGCGACGCCGATCTCCGGGCCCGCCCGGATGAACAGCGCGTCGTCGCAGACCCGCGCGGCCGTCGAGCCGACGACGTTCGTCACCGCGAGCGTGCGCGCGCCGCGGTCGGCAGCGATCTTGATCGAGGAGAGCGTGTCGGCGGTCTCCCCGCTCTGTGTCACCGCGACGACGAGCGTGTCGTCGCGGACGGGCGCGGGGGTGGTCGTGTACTCGCCCGCGCTGAACACCTGTGCCGGGACGCCGCGGTCGGCCAGGAGCTGCTGGGCGTACAGCGCGGCGTGGTACGACGTTCCGCAGGCGAGCAGGTGGACCGTCCCGACGTCCGCGAACGAGCCGGGCGGGAACTCCTCGAGGTGGACGTCGTAGTCCTCGGTGATGCGGCCCTTGATCGCGCGGTCCAGCGCCGCGGGCTGTTCGTTGATCTCCTTCAGCATGTAGTGGTCGAACCCGTCGCGCTGGGCGTCCTCGGGCTGCCAGTCGACGGTCTGGACCGGGCGGTCGACCGGGTTCCCGTTCACGTCCGTCACCTCGTGCTCGTCGGCCGAGAGCCGGACCACGTCGCCGTCCTCGACGAACGCCACGCGGTCGGTGTGTTCGAGGAACGAGGGCACGTCGCTGGCGAGGAACCGCCGGTCCTCGCCCACGCCGATCACCAGCGGGGAGCCGTCCCGCGCGGCGAACACGTCGTCCTCGTCGCCGACGATCATCGCGACCGCGAACCGACCCTCGAGCCGGCCGATCGCCTTCCGGAACGCTTCCTCGGTCGAGTGCCCCGCCTCGCGGTACTGTTCGACGAGGTGAGGGATCACTTCGGTGTCGGTGTCGCTGGTGAACGAGTGGCCGCGCTCGACCAGCTCCCCGCGCAGCGCCGCGTAGTTCTCCACGATCCCGTTGTGGACGACCGAGACGTCGTCGGCACAGCCGGTGTGGGGGTGGGCGTTCGCGTCGGTCGGCGCGCCGTGGGTGCTCCAGCGCGTGTGACCGATCCCGACGTTGCCCGCCGGGGCGACGTCGTCCAGCGCGGCCGCGAGCGCGTCGATCTCGCCCTCGCGTTTGACCACCGTGACCGCGCCGTCGTCGCGTACCGCGACGCCGCTGGAGTCGTAGCCGCGGTACTCCAGGTTCCGGAGCCCGTCGACCAGCGTGTCGAGCACGTCCTCGTCGTCGGGGGCGGCACAGGCGGTTATTCCGCACATGGCGCCCCCCCGTCGGCCGATCGACGACGGCGCGTCCCCCGGGTCGGAGGGGTGGTGGGCGGACGGTTCCGGGCGGGCGGTAGGTTCGGTATGTGTCGAGTCATCGTTGGCGTCACCCGTTGGTCAGGCAACGTGTCGTAGACAGGCTATCAGGGAATTGTTATTCGGCGCTTGCAGCGCCTGAGCCGACATTATGCGACACATTCCGGGATATTGGTTGACGGGGGGTTCCACCGCCGGCCACAACGGGTGTGTTTGGCGGTCGTAACTGGCTCGTACTGGCTGGTATGCGATGGATAACAAACTGTTCTGATCAGTACGGTTTCAAGTAACGGTGGCTCGTGGCCGTTACGAGCACCTCAACGACCATGATCCTCGATACCCTGGCACCGACAACACGCATCGGCGCAAGAGTAATGGTGGCTGCTACCAAGTTGAAGACAAATGGCAACTGACAATAAGACCCAGTCCGCGGCACCCGAGATCACACCAGGAGCCGACGACGAGACCGGAAACGAGGCCGCGCGGACGGACGACGGAACGGATCGCGGGGGGTCGGACGCGGAGGAGGCGGCGTCGGAGAGCCTCTCGCTCGACATCATCTTCGAGATCCTGCGCAACCGTCGCCGGCAGTTAGTGTTGGAGTTCCTCCGCGAGGAGGACGGGACGATCACGATTGGCGAGCTCGCGGAACACATCGCGGCGATCGAGAACGACACCACGGTACGCCAGTTGAACGCCCAGCAGCGCAAGCGGGTGTACATCGGGCTCTACCAGTGTCACCTCCCGAAGATGGACGACGTCGACGTGATCGAGTTCAACCAGTCCCGCGGCCGCATCTCGCCGGGGGAACATATCGAACCGCTGTACGAGTACCTCGACGTCGCCAACGGCGACACCGACGACGGGGACGACGAGCCGCCGTTCGAACGCAAACACGGCGCCGGCTTCGTCGCGTTCACTGCCGCCTTCTTCCTCGCGCAGGTGTCCGGCGCGTACGTGCTCGCCAGTGCCTTCGTTCTCCTCTTCGTCGTGGCGACGCTCGCCGTCGTTTCTCCCCGCATCTAACTCTGAATCGGCGCCCTCCTGATAGCCCGGCGGTCGGGAACCGGTCAATCGACAGGCTGTCGTTCGACGCTCCCGGTCTCGATCGCCTCGGTTACGAGCCCCTCGGCCGTCTCCAGCAGCGCCGCCATCCGATCCTGCTCGCGGGCCTCCGCGGTGATGCGGACAAGCGGCTCCGTCCCGCTGGCACGCACCAGGAACCAGCCGTCGTCGACCTCGACGCGGACGCCGTCGACGGTCGTCACGCGGTCGTCGTCCTCCGGCATCGCCGCCGCGATCCGTTCGATAACGGCCGCCTTCCGGTCGGTCTCGACGCTCCGACGGCTGATCGGAACCGTGTTCACGTCCGCGACCAGCGCGTCGAGCGAGCCGTCGGTCGCGACCATCGCCGCCAGCTTCGCGGCCGCCAGCGGGCCGTCCGGCGCGCGGGTCTCGTCGGGCCAGATCCACGCCCCGCTGGGCTCGCCGCCGAACACGACGCCCGCCTCGGCGGCTCGTCGGGCGACGTAGCCGTCGCCGACCCGGGTGTACGTCACGTCGGCGCCGACGGCCGCCAACTCGTCTTTGATTGCCAGGCTGGCGTCGATCGGCACGGCAACCCTGGTACCGGGTTTCGCCTCCCGGCGGGCGAACAGCGCCAGCAGCGTGTCGCCGGGGACGAACGCGCCGGACTCCGTCACCGCGAGCATGCGGTCGGCGTCGCCGTCGTGAGCGATCCCGAGTTCGGCGTCGGTCGCCGCGACGACCCGGCGGAGCTGCTCGCAGTTCTCGGCGGTCGGCTCGCTCTCCCGGGCGGGGAACGAGCCGTCGGTCACGCCGTTCAGCGTCGTGACCGGGCAGCCCAGCCGGCGGAGCGCGGCCGCGGTCAGCTCGCCGGTGCCGTGGCCCACGTCGACGACGACAGGGATCGGGGGGTCGACGGCCACGGCGTCGGCGACGGCGTCGACGTGTCGCCCGCGTGCGCCGCCGAAGCGGTGTCGGGTCCCGGTGTCGTCCCAGGGCGCGAACTCGTACCGGGCGTGGCGGATGCGGTCGGCGATGGCGGTCTGTGCGTCGCCGACGACCGCCGAGCCGTCGGGGTGCCAGAGCTTTAGCCCGTTGTCCGCCGGCGGGTTGTGGGAGGCGGTCACCGCCACGCCCATGTCCGCGTCGTACCAGCCGACGCTCCGTGCGATCGTCGGGGTCGGGAGCTCGCCCAGCCGGGCGACGTTGGCGCCACACTCGCGCAGCCCGGCCGAGAGCGCCTCGACCAGCAGCGAGCCGGTTTCCCGGGGGTCGCGCCCGACGACGACGTGGTCGTTACCCTCGGAGGCGATCGCGCGCCCGACCGCCAGCGCGGTGCCGGCCGTCACGTCCTCGCCGAACTCGCCGCGGATACCGCTCGTTCCGAACATGCCCCATACAGCCACGTACGCGGTGTTTGTTAGCACCCGAATACTGCGGTAGAACGCTCCTAACGGGGGCGGATCGGCTGGAGAACGGGCGGGCCGGGGGTCAGTCCGAGGCGGTGTTCGGCCCGCCGTACTCCTCCGGCGGCGGGGCCTGCGCGGCCGAGTCGGCAGCTCCGTTCCCGTCGGCGGCGTCCTCGTCGCGCTGTGCGTCGCTCGGGGATGCACCGTTCCGGGATGGCTGCCCGTGATCCTCGGTGGGCCGCCGGCGGTCGGCGGGCGTGACCGTGCCGTCGAGGTGGTCGTTCGCGCTCCGGTCCATCGCCATCGCCCAGGTGACCGCCACCAGCGCGAACAGGCCGAACCCCAGCGCGAGCGCGCCGCGGGCGGTCGGCGTCGCGGCGGTGCCGACGCCCGGCAGCGCCCAGACGGCGGCGGCGACCGACGCGATCGACGCCACCCCGCCGGCAGCGTAGGCGCCCACCAGCGGGTGGAAGTCGTAGGCCAGGTAGTTCGTCTTCAGCCGCCAGAGGAAGTTCCGCAGCAGCATCAGCGACACGCGGGGGACGTAGCTACGGTACTGGATGTGGCTCTCCTCCTCGCCGTAGGTGATGGGGCGGGGGACGTCGACCACCCGGAGCCGCGCGACGTTGAGTTTCACCAGCAGGTCGTTGCAGTAGCCGTAGAACTCGTACATCTCGTCGATCGCGGCGGTCTCCAGCGCGCGCAGCGAGATGGCGGTGTAGCCGCTCTGGGGGTCGCCACAGCGCCAGTAGCCGCTGGCGATCTTGGTGAGCGCGCCGAGGACGGCGTTGCCGACGAAGCGGTGGGCCGGCATCGACCCACGGCCCGAGCGGTCGAGGAAGCGGTTCCCCTTCGTGTAGTCGGCGTCGCCGTCGACGATGGGGTCGAACAGGTCGCCCAGCATCTCCGGCTCCATCTGCCCGTCGCCGCCCATCACGGCAGTGAGGTCGATCCGGTCCGCGCGGGCGTGCTGGTAGCCGGTTTTGATCGCGCCGCCGACGCCGCGGTTCCGCTCGTGCTGGATCGCGACCACGCGGGCGTCGTCGGGAGTGGTGCCGTCGGCGGCCGCGATCGTGTCGGCGGCCGCCCGGATTTCGGTCCACGTTCCGTCGGTCGAGCCGTCGTCGACGGCGTAGACGCGGTCGACGAACCCGGGCACCGACGCGATGGTGTCGCCGACGAACCCCTCCTCGTTGTACGCCGGGATCACGACGGCAGTCGTGTGTCCTCTGTACATAGTTCAGTCGCCGGAAGCCGGCGAGTTGGCCGTGGCTACGACCACACCGCCGATTGTTACCCGTCGCCTGCCGCGGCGTCGGCGGCTCCGGACGCCGTCCGGGATCCGTCGGCGCGCGTCCGGGCGGCTTCATCCCGGGAGGGCGGGCGGAAACTGTCAGTACGCCGGTGTTGAAGCCGATCCATAACAAAGCGACCGAAGCGACCAGTCCGTTCTTAATGAGAGACAGACGCGTCCTGTTGCTCGTCGCGCTCGTCGTGCTCGCACCGATCGGCGGAGCGGTCGTCGTCTCGGCGGCGCCGGTCGAGAACGACAGCTACGCCGTGGCACAGGGGACGAACTGCTACCCCATCGATCCCGTGACCAACGAGAGTCAGAACGCCTCGGTGTTCTACGACTACCGGAACCCCTACACGGACCCATCGTCGGACACGTTCAGCTCCTTCGGAACCCGCGAGTACCAGGAGACGGCGACGAGCGCGCTGTTCTTCTACGAAGGCTCCGAGCGGGGGAACCTCGTCCTGGTCCACGACGAACTGGGCGACGGGGACGGCGGGAGCACGCTCACGATGGCGTTCGAGGGGCTGCCCGCCGACGGCGAGTGGGTCGTCGAGGACGACGAGTACTCCGATCGCGACGACGACTGGAACACTGGCGAAACGACCGCGGATATCGACTGGAAGTGGGGCGACAACCGAACCGACGGCGGCGTCTATTCGGGGCTCGGCAACATGTCCGGCACCGTCACCATCGACCCGGGGTTCAACGAGGACGCCGATCACTGGGGTGACTGGAGTTACTCCGGCGATGAGTACCGCGTCGATGAGTGGCGACTGATCGACGCCGACGGTCCGGATACGACGCTCGACCGCGACCGCCAGGTGTTCATCCACGGCGGCGGCTGTGTGGTGACGCCGCCCAGCGCGGCGCTAACCGGGCCGAACAGCACCGAAGCCGGTGAGACGGTCACGCTCGACGCCGGAGAGACGACCGACGACGGGGAGATCGGCGGCTACGAGTGGGATCTCGACGGCGACGGCGAGGTCGACGAGGTGACCACCGAGCCGACGATCGACCACGCGTTCGACGAGGTCGGCAACCGGACCGTCGCCGTGACCGCGTTCGACACGTACGGCAACGGCGACACGGCCGAACTGACGGTGACCGTCACCCAGCAGTCGACGCCGCCGAACGCGAGCTTGGCGGTCCCCGACGTGGCGACGGTGAACGAGTCGATCGTGCTCGACGCGAGCGGTTCCACCGACGAAGGGACGATCACCAGCTACCAGTGGGACGTCGACGGCGACGGGACGGCCGAGGTCGAGACGAGGGAGCCCACCCTCGAACACACGTACACCGATATCGGCACCGTGGCGCCCGCAGTTGCGGTGACCGACGAGGACGGGCAGAACGACACTGCGACCGCGACCGTCTCCGTCCGGCCGCCAGACCGCCCGCCGAACGCCAGCCTCGACGCGCCCGCGAACGCGACCGTCGGGGAGCCGGCCACGTTCGACGCGAGCAACTCCACCGACGACCGCGGGATCGACGCCTATCGGTGGGATTTCGACGGCGACGGCGAAGTCGACGAGGAGACCGCCGAGCCGACCGTCGCGTACGAGTACGAGACGGGCGGGACGTTCGACGCCACCGTCACTGTCGTCGACACGGGCGAGAACACCGCGACCGCCTCGGCGTCGGTGACGGTCACGGTTCCCCCGTCGCCGCCGTCGGCCGCGCTCGACGCGCCCGCGGAGGCGACGGTGAACGAGACGGTCACGCTCGACGCGAGCGGCTCCAGCGACGAGGGGACGATCGTCGAGTACCGCTGGGATCTCGACGGCGACGGGACGATCGAGACCAACACGACCGCGCCCACGATCGATCACGCCTACACCGAACTCGGCGAGGTCGAACCGGCGGTCACGGTCGTGGACGACGACAACGGGACGGCGACCGACAGCGCCGGGATCACGGTCGTGGCGCCGAACGACCCGCCGAACGCCAGCCTCGACGTTCCCGAGGCGGCGACGGTGAACGAGTCGGTCGTGCTCGACGCGAGCGGTTCGACCGACGCCGACGGGATCGACGGGTATCAGTGGGATCTCGACGGCGACAGCGAGGTCGACGAGCAGAGCGAGAACCCGACGCTCGAACACACCTTCACCGACGCCGGCCGCGTGACGGTGGGCGTGACCGTCGTCGGTAACGACGGGCAGACCGCGACGGCGACGGCGACCGTCGCAGTCGGTGACCCCGATGCGGCGACGGCGGTGATCGACGTCGGGACCGCGGAGCCCACGGCCGGCGAGCCGGTGGCGTTCGACGCCGGCGATGCTTCGGCCGCCAGCGAGATCGTGGACTACGAGTGGGCGTTCGGCGACGACGCGAGCGCGACCGGCGCCACCGTCGATCACACGTACGACGACGCGGGCGAGTACGACGTGACGCTGACGATCACCACCGCGGGCGGCGTCAGTGCGAACGCGACGACGACCGTTTCGGTCGCCGAGAACGAAAGCGGCGACGGAAGCGACGGCGGCGATGGCGGTAACGACGGCGGTGATGGAAACGATGGTGACGGAAACGACGGTGGTGACGGCGGGGATGGCGGTGGACAGGCTGGCGGTGGTGGTGGTGGCGGCGGGCAGCAGGCGGGCGGCGGCCAGTCGACCGACGAACCGGAGCCCGAACCCGACATCGGCCAGGCGAACGTCTCGCTCGGGAGCCAGGAGCTGCTCGTCGGCGAGACGCTGGTAGTCGAGGCCACGGTGACCAACCGCGGGAACGGCTCCGGCACGAAGTCCGTCGAGTTCGAGGTCGAGGGCGAGATGCTCGAGGATCGCGAGATCCCCCTCGAACCCGGCGAGACCCGAACGGTCGCGTTCAGCCACCAGTTCACCTCGCCCGGCAACAAGAGCGTCGAGGTCGAGGTCGATCACGGCGAGACCCGGACGGTGGTCGTCCGGCCCCGCGAGCCGGATATCGCCGTCGCGTCGCTGACTGCCGAGCCCCGGGAGGTCGGGGCGGGCGAGGCGTTCACGGTGACCGCGAACCTCACCAACGCCGGCGACGCCGCCGGCGAGCGCTCGGTGGCGCTGGAGCTGTTCGGGGGGACGGTCGCGACGCGGGAGGTGTCGCTGGATCCCGGCGAGTCGACCACCGTCTCGTTCACGCGCTCGGTGATGGCGTCGGGCAGCTACGACGCGACGGTCGGCAACGAGACGGTGACGGTGACGGTCGTCGACGGCACCACGACGCCCGAGACCGACTCGACGACCACGACCGACTCACCCGGCCTGGGCGTCCTCGGCGCGCTCGCCGCGATCGCGGCGCTCGCCGGGGTACTGCTGCGTCGGCGGTCGTAGTCGTCCGGCGAACGGGGAGAAAACGACAGCGGTGGAGGGCCGGTCAGCGGGGTCGGGGGGTCAACAGGCGTTGTTCTCGAGGACGGTGCCGCTGGCGCCCTCGCGCTGAACGATATCGTTGTGCTCGTTCCCGCAGACGGAGTTGTTGGCGACGGTGACGTTGGCGGTGCCACGGAGGTCGATCCCCTCGTCAGCGTTCCCCGTCACCGTGTTCATCTCGAGGCTGCTGTTCGCGACGTTCCGGAGGAAGAACCCGTCGTCGCCGTTGTCGAGCAGGCGGTTCCCGCGAAGCGTGACGAGCGTGCTGTTCTGCACGTCGACCCCGTCGTCGGCGTTCGCGCGGGCGACGTTGTCCCGCACGACCGCACCCTCGCTCAGGACGTAGAGCCCGTCGTCGGCGTTCCCGCTGAGCGTGTTGTTCCGGACGACTGCGGCCGCGGTGGCCCCGATCGAGACGCCGTCGTCGCGGTTCGCCGTCGCGTTGTTGTCGACGACGGTGACGTTGTGCCCGCCGCTGAGCCGGACACCGTCACGGTTGTTCTGCAGGTCGTTCCCGGCGACGGTCGTCTCGCTCCCGTTGACGACGTAGATCCCGTTCCCGTTGCCGTCGTGGATCGCGTTGTCGACGACACGCACTGGCTCCGGCGCCGGCGGTGACTGGGCGGACGGCACGTACCGGGGGAACACAGTCAGACGGTCACCCGCGCTGCCGCCCGCGAAGCCGACGAACGCGTCGACGGGAGTGGACAGCCCGAACGCCACCGTATCGACGCCCGGGGCCGCCGGTAGCCGCTCGTCGCCGCCGACGACGTGGATGCTGGCCCCCTGCACGTTCCGGAGTTCGTTCGCGCGGACCGACACGCCCGCCGCGTCGCTCACGCTGATCCCGCCGATCGTGTTCCGGACGGTGTTGTTCGCGACGACGGCGCCGTCACTCCCGGTCACGCGGACCGCGTCGCCACCGGTCGAGCGGAACGAGCTGTCGACGACCTGCCCTCCCTCACCACGCAGGTCGACGCCGACGCCGAGCAGGTCAGTGAACGCCGTGTCGACGACGGCGGCGCCGGTCGTCCCGCCGCCGATCCGGACGCCGAGGTTCCCGTCCTCGATCGTCGCGTTGCTGACGGTGACGTTCTCCCCAGCGGCGAGCGACACACCGACGATCGACGTGTCCGTGACGGTCGTTTCGGCCACGCGGGCGTCGGCCACGCCGACGAACGAGACGCCGGTCGACCAGTTCGCGAGCGTCACGTTCCGGACGGCGACGTCGTCGATGCCGGCCGCGCTGACCGCGGTTCCGTCGCCGTCGCCGGCGACGACGTGGCCGTCACCGTCGATGGTCACGCCGTCGGTCGTCAGTTCGAAGCAGGTCCCGTCCGTCGCGGTGACGTTTCCCTCGAGAACGTACTCGCCCGGTTCGTCGATCGTGCCGCAGTCGTCGAGCGGTCGAGCCGGGTCAGCCTGGGCCGGCGTGGCGGTCGCGAGGGCGGGTAGTCCCGCCGTCACGACGAGTAGGGCGACCACGACGACCGATAGGGCTCGGGCCGTCGACTGGATTGTTGAGTAGTGCATCTCCGGGCCGACACAGGTGAGACGAGCATAATGTAAGAGGCAGCTTTCCGCGGGCGAACGGCCTCGACGGGCCAGTTCTTCCCGGTTGCGCCGGCGCGGCGTGGGACGCTCGAAATCAGGGGCTACGGCGGCAGGACTGCGGACCGTCAGCCGGCGCAGTCGGGTGAACCGGTGCCTAACAAAGTGTTGCACACCGGTGGTGCCGGGTATGCGACTCAGCTATCTGGCGTCGTCGACGGTGGTGGTCGAGGACGAGGGGACCGAGGTGCTCTGTGACCCGT
This sequence comes from Halolamina sp. CBA1230, assembly GCF_002025255.2. GTDB lineage: Archaea > Halobacteriota > Halobacteria > Halobacteriales > Haloferacaceae > Halolamina. Next base: position 228,941 of record NZ_CP054588.1, on the reverse strand, counting down.
GGCTGCTGGACGGGGCGTTCTACGGCGCGTGGGCCCACTACCCGCCGCTCGAGTTCGAGCCCGACGCGTACGCCGACGTCGACTACATCTACGTCTCCCACGACGACCCCGACCAGTTCCACCGGCCGACGATGCGACGGCTGGACACCGACACGCCGGTGTTGGTCCCGGAGGACGCGTCGCGGCTGGCGCGAGCCGTCGAAGAACTGGGGTTCGAGACCATCGAACTCGCTCACGACGACCGGACCCACCTCACGGACGACCTCCACGTCACCCTCTTCGATGGGGCGGGCGACGACTCCCGGACGGGGGGCGACCACGCTGCCCCCGGCTGGCGGCCGGAGCCGCCGACCGAGCGCGCCAACCCACCGACGGCGGTGTTCGACGACGGCGAGACGGTGCTGGTCCACGCCACCGACAGCCAGTGGCCCCCTGCCGACCGGGCACGGTCGACTATCGCTGACCGGTACGACTCGGTCGACCTCCTCACGCTGCCGTCCGCGGCGTCGAACTGCTACCCCCAGTGTGTCACGGACTACAGCCACGAGGAGAAGCTCCGGGCCCGGGAGGCGGTCATCGGTCGGATCTATCGGGAGGCCGAGGCGCTCGTCGACGCGCTCGACCCCGACTACTTCGTCCCCTTCGGCGGCAGCTACGTGCTCGCGGGGGATCTCGCCGACCGGAACCAGTACGTCGCCGCGCCCACGCGGAACGAGGTGTTCTGGCAGTTCGTCGGAAGCGATCTCGGCGCCGACCCGATCCTGCTCAACAGCGAGGCGTCGTTCGACCTCGACACGGGGACGCCCTCGGAGCCGTACACCCCGATCGATCGGACCGAGCGCCGCGAGTACGCCGAGGGCGTGCTCGCCGATCGCTCGTTCCCCTACCAGCACGACGACCACCCCTCGGTCACGGAGCTGCGCGACCTGCTCGACCGGGCGTACGATCAGATGGAGGAGACGCGACGGACGATCGGCTGGGAGAGCGACACGAGAGTGGTGCTAGATCTCGCCGACGACGTGGTCGCGGCGCTGTCGCTGGCCGGCGACGGCTACGAGATCACCAGCGCCGGCGCGGTCGAGACGGGCGACGCCGTCCGGTTCAGCATGGACGACCGCCTGCTCGCACGGATCCTCCGGGGTGAAGCCCGGTTCGATCACGCACAGGTCGGCTCCCACGTCGAGATCAGACAACGGCCGGCGGCCGGCGACCAGCCGCTCTCGGCCATCGTGAGCGCGCTCCGGGCGTGACCCGAAACACTCCCATCCACGGAGGACCGCGATGAGCACCAACGACGGCACCGCGCTCGGCCGACTCGCCACGGAGCTGGGCGACCTGTTCGCCGTCGCCGGCTACGCCGCCGTCGCGAGCGGGGCGATCCTGGCCGGCGTGGCCGAGGGCCCGTTCCGGGTGCTACTCGCCGCGCCGCTGCTCGGGTTCTGCCCGGGGTACGCCGTCGTCTCCGCGATCCTACCCCGGACGACGCCGCTCCCGTGGACGAGCGACCGCCACCCGCGCTGGCGCCACCGCGCCGCGCTCGGGGTAGCGACCTCGGTGCTCGTGCTCGTGCTGGCGGGCGTGGCGCTCACGCCGACGGCGCTCGCGCCGTCGACGGTGATCGGGACCGTCCTCGCGATCACCGTGCTGGGCTGTCTCGTGGCTGGCGTGCGGCGGCTCCGTGCGCCCGCCGCGGTCCGCCCGCGACTCCCACTCGGCCGCCTCGTCGCCGACGCCCGCGCGGCCACGACGGAGGCGCCCCGGGCCGACGCGGTGCTCAACGTCGCCCTCGCGCTCGTGGTCGTCGTCGCCGCGACGACGCTCGCGGTCGGCCTCGCCGCGCCCGACCGCGGGGAGGACTACTCCGAGGTCGCGCTGGTGATCGAGGACGGCGTGCAGTCCGCCGTCGGGGACGACAGCTACGTTCGCGGGGACGAAGCGGCGCTGACGCTCGAAGCCGAGAACCGTGACGGCACGGCGCAGTCCTACACCGCGGTCGTCGTCCTGGAGCGGTTCGCCGACCCGCCCGAGGGCGGCGAGACTGCCGCGCTCCCGGCGCTGCTCGAGCGTGACGAGCTCTCCCGAACGACGCTGACGCTCGAGGAGGGCGAGACGACGACGCGGTCCCTGGCGTTCACCCCCTCGCTGCTGGGCGACGATCTCCGGCTGAGCGTCTACGTGTACACCGGCGACGCGCCCGCCAGCCCGTCGTCGGACTCCGCCGACTACCACCTCTACCGCTGGGTCGACGTCGAGGACGGCACCGGCAACGTATCGACGCTCGCGGCGCCCTCGACAGCAGCGGAGGGCTGACCCGTGTGGCCGTGGGATCACGCCGCCGTCGCGTACCTGCTGCTCTCGGCCGCGAGCCGCGGACTGTGGGGCGCCCCGCCGACACGTCGGGTGGGGATCGTCGCCGTCGTCGCCGGCCTCCTCCCCGACCTGATCGACAAGCCGCTCTCGTGGGGGCTGGGGCTGCTCCCGGCCGGGCGGTCGCTCGGCCACTCGCTGCTGATCGCCGCGCCAACGCTGGCGCTGCTGCTGGTACTCGGCGTCGCGCTCGATCGGCGGCGCGGCACGGTCGCGTTCACAGTCGGCTACCTGAGCCACCTCGCGGGCGACGTGGCGTACCCGCTGCTCGTCGACGGCGAGCTCCGGGTCGGCTTCCTGCTGTGGCCGCTGGTCGCCGTCGACAGCAGCGGCTCGGGCGGCGGCGTGCCGTACCTCGCGGAGCTGCTCGTCGAGTTCGCCGCGGTGCTCGCGTCGCCCGGCGGCGTGCTCTACCTCCTCACCGACGCCGCACTGCTCGGGCTCGCGGTCGCCATCTGGCGGGCCGACCGCCGGGCAGAACGCGGACGGGCGGTCGACGCCGCGACGCCGGCGGCCGACGACTGAGCGGCCCCGCGTCGTCGCGGGCGGCCGATATACTCCTTATAACAATCCCCCGCGGTAGCGACCTCCGGACGATGACACTCCGATCAGCGGTCGTCGGGGGCGGCACCGTCTCCGGCGTCCACCTCGACGGCCTCAGCCTGAACCCGCGGACCGAACTCGTCGCGATCTGTGACACCGACGAGGACGTCGCCCGGGAGATCGCCGACGAGTACGGCATCACGGCGTTTTTCGATGTCGAAGCGATGCTCGAGAAGTTCGACCTGGACTGGCTCCACATCTGTACGCCGGTCCAGACCCACCTCCCGATCGCCAAGCTGGCGATCGACGCGGGCGTCCCCGTCCAGATCGAGAAGCCGATCACGGAGACGTACGCGGAGTTCCAGGAGCTCGCGGCGTACGCCACCGAGCACGGCGTCACCGTCTCGGAGAAACACAACCACAACTTCGACCCGGCGGTCCGGACGGCGATGGCCAAGCGCCGGAACGGGGAGCTGGGCGACGTCCGCGGCGTCGACGTGATCTACACCGGCTCCAGCCGGCCGGACGACCCCAACCGCGGGCCGTGGAACTTCGAACTGGCCGGCGGGGAGTTCGAGGAGGGGATCCCCCACCCCGTCTACCTCACGCTCCGGGCCGGCGGCTACCCGCGCAGCGAGGACGCGGTCACCGCGACCACCGCGCTGTTCGACGAGTACGACCACGAGTTCTCCTACGACGGCGCCCAGCTCCAGTACGTCACCGACGACGACGTGCTCTGTACGACGAAGATCCTCGGCGGCACCCGGCCGGTCCGACAGATCCTCATCCACGCCGAAAACTGTTCGCTCACCGTGGATCTGCTCTCCCAGACGGTGATCGAGCACGACCGCGACTACAAGTCCTCGGCGGCGACGCGGGCGCTCAACAACGTCGACGGCGCCGTCGACCGGCTCGCGGGCACGGTCGCGAACGCACGGGCCGTCGCGCGCCGCGCCCGAGCGGGCGACGACTGGGACACCCAACGGCTGCTGAACGCCCACTACTACCAGAACGATCTCGAGTCGCGGGCGCTCGCGGCGGACGACCCCGACGCGATGCCGGTGCCGATGGCGGAGTCACGCTGGACCAGCTACCTGATGGAGGCGATCCGCGACGCCGCGGCCGATCCGTCGGGCCACCCCGCGGGCCAGCGCCTCGAAGCCGACGGCGAGTGAGGCGGTCGGCCGCCGTTCGTGGGCCCACTGTCCTTATCACGAGATGGCGCGAACCCTGGAAGATGGACCGACGACTGAACCGGCGGCGGTTCCTCCGGGCGACGGGCGTCGCCGCGGCCGTCGGCGGGCTCGCCGGCTGTCTCGGCCCCGACGCGGACGTGCCGGACGCGCTCCACGAGTACGAGCTCGAGTACAGCTTCGAGCGAACGTTCGGCGAGGTCGGCCTCGAACTGTACGTCTGCGAACCGCACGAGGGATTGGGAATGTGCGGCGCGATCGACATCGTCGAGGTGTCGCTGCCGCTCGTCCGGCCGTCCCCAAGGACGATCCGTCGTCTCGGATTTGGCGTGTCGATGTAGCTACTCCGCGAGTGGGAGCTGCACAACGAAGACGGCGCCTGTCGGTGTATTGTCTTCCACCCAGATCTCTCCTCCGTACTCGGAGACAAGCGTGTCGACGAGATAGAGGCCGATCCCCGTGCCGGGGCTTCCGAGCCCCCGTTCCCCTTTGCCGAACACGGTGTCTTTGTGATCGTCGGGAATCCCCGGCCCGTTGTCGGCGATTCGGACTTCGACCTCGTCGTCTCGCACCTCGTACGACACCTCGATATGCGGGGTATCCGCGTCGTTGTGTTGGACGGCGTTGTTGAGGAGGTTCCTGAAGACCGAACTGAGCATACTGTTGGCAGCTACCTCCACATCAGGCGGCGAGTTCTCCAGTACGAACTCGGCCTCCGGGAAGGACTCCTCGCGAAGCGACAGCTCGGTTTCCAGGACCGAACGCAGTGGCACGGGTTCCACGGTGAGCGCTTCGTCCGAGACGATCGTTTCCACGTACTCACGCGCAACCTCGGTCAGTTCGACGACGTGTTCGCCGCTAGCAAGGATTTTCTGCAGGTACTCGCGCCCCTCGTCGTCGACGTGGTCTTCCAGCATCTCTGCCCAGCCGAGCACGACCGCCATGTCGTTGCGGATATCGTGCCGAACGATCCGGTTCAGCAGTTCGAGCTCCTGCTCGCGACGTTTTTGATCCGTGATGTCGGTGGAAATGCCGACGATCTCCGAAACGTTCCCCGCCTCATCCCGCAGTATAACTTGCCGATTGAGCGTCCATCGAACCGAGCCATCCGGGCGAACGATGCGCCCCTCGTACTCCGTGTCACGGAGTTCGCGAGTTGATTCCTCGATGTTTTCTCGGACACGATCACGGTCGTCGGGGTGAATCGTCTCGATCAGTTTACTGACATCGTCTTTGATTTCGTCGGATGGGATACCCCAGATCTCTTCGAAGCCAGCACTGATGTACTCGAACTCCCCGGGCTCGGAGGCAGTCCAGAGGGCGACGCCATCGAGTTCATCAACTAGCGACCGAAAATCCCGACGCTGACCGAGCGATTCAGTGCTCATACCGCTCCCTGTAGCCCAAACCGGATAAATTCTGGTCAGCAATCCTCGGCTCCCCGAACTCTCGTCAGCTAGTCGCAGCGAGCGGGACGGGCAGGTACGTACGCTGTCCAGCCAACCACGTCGCTCGGTGGCGCCATCTGCAGGCTTGGTGGACTTAGCGCGCTTCGTGACCGCCCACGAGTCTCCTACTCCTGTGCAGCGCTGGCGTCGACAACACGCCCCGTGAAAAGCACCGTCCCGGTTGGTCGGTCCCGGATCACGAAGAGGAACGGACGGTTCGCGTCGAGTATCGTCGGCGGAAGCGACACGAAATTCATCACCGACCCCGTCGCCGCTGCTGCGTCGGTTCCCTGCTCGTCGACGGCGACGTAAGCGTCGTGGTACACTTGGTCGACAAAGAGGTTGCCACCGGTCTCCGACGGATCGGCCATCCCCGAGAACTCCGCCGCATTCGGGTCGAACGCGTCGGTCATGCCGAGCGTCTCCAGGGGTTTCTCGAGCTTGCACTCCGAATCGAACTCGAACCGCGGGAGGTTGACGTAGCCACGCTGCGGTTCGAGCGCGTCGACGATCCGACCGAGTCGCTCGACGTCGAACGTCCGTTCGTAGGCTTCGAACTCGCCAGCGGGCGGCACGACGACGAGCATGCCCGTCGTCCCGCCGACGTACGGGAGTTCGACGGCCTGGGCTCCGTCGACGGTCGCCGCCGGGACTTTGACGTCCTGAGACATCATCCGGACCGTGCTCGTCGAGCCATCGAGCGCAGTGAACGCAGCCGGCTCGGTTTGGGCCTCGTCGAACGGGTGGCGCCAGTTCGCCGTGAAGTGGATAGCGTTCGTCAGGACGAGCACGGTCCGGGGTGTGACCGATCCCGCTGGAAGCAGCTCCTCGATCCGGTCGTCGGTCTGGTCGGCGATCCAGGCGTTGATTGCCTTGCGGACGCCGTCCGGGTTCTCGACGAAGTCGACCTGGTTGAGGCCACCGCCGTAGTGGTTCTCGAGCGTGGTCAGAAACTCGTCCCGGAACGGAACCCCCTCTTGGCCCCAGATGGCGTTGACGAGTGAGAGCTGGAAGGGAACGGGGTCGTCGCCGTCGTCGTACTCCGACGGGAGGTCCTCCTCGTCGAGGGTCTCGCCGCGGCCGGACAGCGTTCGCTGGAGTTCGTTGAACGCCGCATGGAGCTGTTCGTCGTCGAGTGTGTAGCCGAGAGCCTCCCGCATCTGCTCGCGAGTGGTCCCGCCGGCACCAGCGTACGTCATCGCCAGCGCAACGGTGGCACTGATCGGCGAGACCATCAGGTTCTCGGCGGCATCGGCGGTACGGAGCTCGTCGAACAGGTCCAACGCGAACGTGTTCGTTCCAGTAACCAACTCGTCGAGCGTGTCGTCGTCGACGTCCGGCTGGCGGGCAGGCATCGACGGTGCGCTCGCGCTGATGTCGGCGTGCGACGTCGCCGGTGCTGTACAACCCGCGAGGGCACCGGCGATGAGGGCGCTCGAGACGGAGAGATATCGACGACGATCCATACGCGTCGGATTCAGCAGGTGGCGTCGAGTATCTTCTGGAAGCACAAACCACCCTTTGACCGACTCCTTCGAAGTCGGCGGCGCGGGATGTTCGGTATCGCCACTCGGAAACCGGTTACGCGTCGAGGCGTTGGAGCAATCGCGTGACATAGGGGCTGTTCTCCCAGCTCCGATGCGGGCTGATCGTCGTGATCAGCGCCTCAATTCAGAGAACACCGACGAGCCACTGACGACACCGAACCCTACTGCCGCGCCGCACTCACGGCCAGCATGTCCGCCAGCCCGTCCTCGAGCGTGACCATCGGCGAGAACCCCAGCCGGCCGCGGGCTCGCGAGATGTCCGCACAGCTGTGCTGGATATCCGCCGGCCGCCCCTCGGCGTGGCGGACCGCCACGTCGGCGTCCGCCAGCTCCCGGATCGTCGCCGCGAGGTCGTCGATCCGCGTGGACTCGCCCGTGCCGACGTTGTACGCGCGGCCGACGGCGTCGGTCGTCGCCGCCGCGAGGTTCGCCCGGACCACGTCGTCGACGTGGACGAAGTCCCGCGTCTGGTCGCCGTCACCCTCGACGGTCAGCGGGTCGTCCGACCGGGCACGGTCGACGAACGAGCCGACCACACCCGCGCTCTGCCCGGGCCCGTAGACGTTGAAGTAGCGCAGTGCGACGGTCTCGACACCGTAGCGCTCGTGGTAGAGCCGCGTGTACTGGTCGGCCGAGAGCTTGTCGACGCCGTACGGCGAGGTGGGGTCGGCGGGCTCGTCCTCCGTGATCGGGACCGTCGACGGACGGCCGTAGACGGCGGCGCTGGAGGCGAACACCACTCGGGCGTCGTTCTCGCGGGCCACCTCGAGCACGGCGAGCGTGCCGTCGACGTTGCGGCCGTGGCTCTCGACGGGACGCCGGACCGACTCGGGGACGCTCGACAGCCCGGCCTGGTGGAACACGTAGTCGACGCCGTCGGCGGCGGGCACCAGCGCGCCCGTCTCCCGGACGTCGCCCTCGACGAACGTGACGCCGTCGGGGACGCGCTCTCGCTCCCCAGCCGAGAGGTCGTCGACGACGCGCACCTCACAGGCTTCGGCGAGCGCGCTCGCGAGGTGGCTCCCGACGAAGCCGGCACCCCCCGTGACGAGGACGGTCGCGCCGTGGAGTCGGTCGGGGATCGTGATCGAGTCGTCGTGCGGTCGGTCGCGTCGCATACCCGCGCCGTCGCCGGACGCGTGGTTTGTTAGTAGGCCCGTACCCCGATCGGGCCACCTGCGTCAGACGAGTTGATCGCGCACCTGCTTGACGCTGAGCAGGCCGCCGAGCACCGATAGCGCCGCCCACATCCCCCCGCCGAGCGCGACGACACCAAGCAGCGACGGGAGGCCGGAGACGTACGGGAGCGCGCCGACCACCACCGCCGCCATCCCCACGGTGACCAGTGCGACGACGCCGAGCAGGCGAACGACGCGCCACAGATCGATCGGGAGCTCCTGGACGATGAAGTAGACGTTCGAGCCGGTGTAGACGGTGTAGGTGATCACCGTCGCGACCGCGGCGCCGACCGCGCCCATCTGCGGGATCAGCAACAGGTTCAGACAGACGTTTCCGACTGCCGTCACCGACTTGACGATCGCCCGGGAGCGCGCCCGGCCGAGGTAGTCCAGCCCGTCGCTGGTCACCTTGTTGATCGCGTTGACGAGCATGAAGCCGCTGAACACCTGGAGCACGAGTACGCTGCTGAGGTAGTCAGAACCGAACACGTAGCGGATCGTCGGCTCCGCGACGAGCACGAGCCCCACGAGCGCGGGGACGTAGCCGATCAGGACGTACTCCAGGGACTGCTGGTACAGCGACGCTGCGCGCTCGGCGCGGTCCTTCGAGGACTGCTCGCCCAGCGCCGGCGAGATCGTGTAGCCGAACGAGGACGCCGGCGCGGCGACGAAATCCGACACCTGCTTGGCGACGGTGTAGTACCCCACCGCGGTCATGTCGACGATGACGCCGAGCAGCAGCGTGTCCACCTTCTTGTCGAGCACGTTCGCGCCCCGCGTCGCGGTCAGCGGGACGCTGTACTCCAGCAGCCGCCGGGTGAGCCCCTCGGAGGCCGCCGACGCCTCGTCGTACTCGCGGTAGAACCGCGTGTACACGACGTAGCTGCCGAGCAGCGACGCGAGCGCGAACGCGAGCACGTACCCCGCGACGGCGCCCGCGACGCCGAACCCCAGCACGACGAGCCCGACCACCAGCGGGAGGCGGGCGATGCTGGAGACGGCCGTCACCGTCGCGCTCCAGTCGACGCGGTTGAGCCCCTGGAAGATGGTGGTGAGGTAGCTCTTGTACGCCCGTCCGGCGACGTAGAACGCGCCGACGAACAGCACCCCCCCGACGGCGGCCGAGTCCGTGACGCCGAGCGAGTTCGTCAGCCTGACGACTGCCGGCCCGGCGACGACCGTCGCGACGGCGACGAGCGCGACCATCGCCGTGAGGAAGATCGCCGACCGCCGGATCACGTACCGGACCTGTCCGGGGTCGGTCTCGGTGAACTCCGTCACGTACCGCGCCGCCGAGCGGGGGAGCCCGAGCGTCGCGAGCACGGTGACGACCCCCAGCGCCGAGAGTGTGAAGTTGAGCTGGCCGTACTCCGCGGGCGTGAACAGTACCCGGGTGAGGATCAGCACCAGCGCCGCGTTCGAGGCGAGGTCGAGCAGCGTCGCGCCGAAGCTGGCTTTCACGCCGCGGGCGATGCGATCGACCAGCGCCATCTACGCCTCACCACCTCCCTCGGCGTAGTAGAGCCAGAACCCGTCGTTGGCGCGAACGCGGTCGACGCCGGGCGTTCGGGAGAGCGCGCGGAACCCGCGTTCCGGGTAGCGGAACCCGTCGTACAGCTGGATCTCCTGCTCACGAACCGCTTGCGACGTCACGACGTAGCGATCCTCCTCGAACGCCGTCGAGTAGTTCGCGGCCTCGAACACGGCGGGTCTGATCCCCTCGCGGTAGCCCGGGAACTCGAGGCGGTCGCGGGCCTGCTGGGTGCCGTAGTGGTAGTCGACGTACCGCCGCGGCCCGCCCCGAAGCCCGGTGAACGGGACGTCCGGGTCGCGGTGTTCGAACGCCGCCTCGTGGCCGTCGATCGTTGCGGCAGTGACGTGCTGGGAGGGCTGGTACATGTACGGCGAGGCGTGGACCGCGACCAGCCCGGCCGGCGCGAGCACCAGCAGGACCGCGAGCACGACCGCGCTCCCGGCCCGCTCACCGCCCACGTCGCCGAGCCAGTCGCGGAGTCGGAGCAGCCCAACCGCGCCCGCGACGGTGATCGGCACCATCAGGAACCCGTGATATCGGAAGTACATGTCCCCGAGGTTGGCCGCGAACACGACGAAGAACACGCCGACGACCGGGAGCAGCCCCGCCGCGAGCAGGAGCGGGAGCGGGTGGCGGCGGTGGCGCCTGGCCGCGAGCAGGAACAGCGCCGCGGCCAGCAGGGAGAGCACCGCGGCGGCGCCGAACAGTTTGAGGAACAGTTCGGGGAGGCTCCCGCCGACGCTGGTCAGCGAGGTGGATTTCGCGCTCACGACCGCCGCGCCGGTCGTACTCCCCTGGAGCAGCCCCTCGACGGTCGCCATCACCGCCCCGGTCGCGCGCTCGAACCGCGGGGTCCACAGCATGAACGCGCCGAGCACCAGCACCGTGTAGGGGACCATCGACGCCGTGCCCGCGAGCGAGTGGGCGGGCCGATGCCACCGGACGAGCAGTTGGAGCGCCGCCATCCCGCCCAGGAAGCCGGCGACGTTCAGCGCCTGCTGTGGGTGGACGAACACCAGCGCTGTCGCCGCGACCGCGAGCAGCACGCTGCCGCCGAGGGCGCGGTCGCTCCCCGGCCCCGAGTCGGGTGTGAACGCGCCTGCGGCGACCGCGATCGCGAGGTAGAGCACGACCGCGAACAGCAGGATCGTCTGGCTCGCCGGGTGGGCGTTGGGGTGGACGGAGACGTTGTTGATCGGGGCGAACGACACTGCCGCCAGCAGGCCGACTGCGGCCGCCTCGGGGCGGTCGACGAGCAGCCGGACCGACGCGGGCACGAACAGCAGGAACACGGCCGGCACCGCGACGAGCACGACGTACTCGTTGGCGAGCGCCAGCGGCACGCCGGCGACCCGGCCGACGATCACCGTGAGCGTGTGGATACCCGGGTAGAGCAGTTCGGTGGGTTCGAGCGTGCCACCCGCGATCTCGCGGGCCCAGCCGACGTGGCTCAGCGAGTCGCCGGCGCCGTAGAACGCGTACCCCCGGAGCACCGGCATCGCGTACACCGTCATCCCGACCGCGCCGATCAACCCCAGCGACGCCGTGTGTGTGGCGGGCGCCCGGGAGCCGGCCAGCGCGACGCCGGCGCCGGCGAGCAGCGCGACGAACAGCGCCAGCCACGTCGCCGTGGGCGTCGCGGCGTACACCGAGAGCTCGTAGCTGGCTGCCGGCGCCCGCCGGGCGACGACGACCGCGAGCGCGAGACAGGCGTACCCCACGAGGAGCCCGATCTTCGAAAGTCGTGACATGGAGACGTTGGTGTGGCTCGGCCCGAACGGGGGATTGTTATACGCTTAATACCGGTAGATGTCGGTGACGACGCCGGTTCCGAGGACTGACGAGCGTCGACGGCGAAACAACCGACTACCGACCGGCAGCGAAAACGCGGCGTCGTCCTCGACGCTCGCGCGGTCACTTGCTCCTCAGAAACTGACGGCACTGTTCGGTCATCCGTTCCGTGAACGCCTCCGTCACTCTCCCCTGTGGGTTCGCGATCGCGCGGTGTTTGATCGTGCCGACGACCCAGGGAGAGCAGTACGAGATCTTCTCCGGGTCTCGACCGATCTCCCAGTCGTCGCCCACCTCGTAGTTCGCCGGGAGGTCGCTCGTCGTGAGCGCCGCACAAACGTACTCTTCGCCGGGGTACGGCAGGTTCTCCGCGGCGAGGACGAGCCACAGTCGGGGGTTCGACCCTTCCCTGAACGGGTCAGGGGCCCAGAACACGTCGCCCGCTCGATACGCCTCACTCACGGTCGTTCCGGGGATCGACTGCGTGTTCCTGCCACTCGTCGTACGCCATGGGTTCGTCCTCGCGGCTCGCAGCGGCCTCGTTCGCGTGGCTCGCCGCTGCGTCCACGCTCCGGGCGTGGTCGCTGATCCGCCAGTAGATCCCCTTGTGATCGACGCGTCCGTCCGTGTGGAGCCGGCTGAGTGTCGGCCCGACGGAGCCTCTGTTGATCCCGGTCGCTTCTGCGATCTCGCTCTGGGTGAACGCCTCGTCGGCGTGGACCTCAAGGAACGAAAGGATCTCGTGTGCGTTCGTCCCCGGCGTCGGCCCCTCCTCGTCGTCGATCGACTCGAACCGATCCGCGCTGATTGGCATCGGTGTCGTACTATTTGTATCGGATGTATTAACGTGTTCGGGTGGTCGGCCGCTCCCGATGAGCGGTCGGCGACTCAGCCGTCGACGATCTCGCGGTACAGCGCCAGCAGCTGCTCGCCGGTGTGCTCGCGGCTGATCTCCCGAACCGCATCGCGGCCGCGGGAGCGGTCGTCGGTCCGGAGCGCGTCGACGAGCCCGTCCGCGAGCTCGGCGTCGGAGCGCCCGACGTGTGAGTGGTCGAGGCCGTCGAGCCGCGTCGCCACGTCGCCGACGTCGGTCGCGACCACCGGGAGGTTGCAGGCCAGCGCCTCCTTCACCGCGTTGGGCGACCCCTCGTGGTCCGAGGTCAGCAGCAGCGCGTCGGCGGCGTTGAGGTACGTCGGCATCTCCTCGTGGGGGACGCCCGTGACCGTCTGGAGCGTCACCGGCCCGTCGAGTTGTTCCCGCGCCGCGTCGACGACGCGCTGAGCCCGCGGGTAGTTCTTCACCGCCCGCTCGGGCGGGTAGGGGAACAGCACGTGGTACGTGTCCTGGTCCCAGCCGAGTCGCTCCCGGGCGGCGGCGGGCGGTTCTGGCTGGAACCGCTCCAGATCGATCCCGTGGGGGATGACGGTCACGTCGCGATCGATCGCGTCGGCCATGGCCGGCGACATGACGACGACCCCGTCGGCCCAGCGGGCACAGAGCCGGCTCACCCGACCGTACTTGCCGAACAGGTCGGTTCCCCACAGCGACATCACCACCGGAAGGTTCGGCTGGCAGAGCGCGTGGGGCGCGGTCAGCCCGTAGTTGGCGTGGATCAGGTCGTAGTCGCCGAACGAGGCCGCGAGCGTCGGCGGGTAGAGCCGCGCGTAGTCGAGCACCGAACGTCCCGAGGTCTCGCCGTCCTCGTACTCCCGATCGGCGGGCACCGTGAGCACCGTACTCTCGACGCCCAGCCCCTCGAGCGTCTCGACCTGCTGCTGGAAGAACCGCGACTCCTCGCTGGGGACGAGGTTGAGGACGCGCAGGTCCGCCGACTCGCTCGACCGTTCACTCGGGTCGCCCAGTTGCTCGCTCATCGACTCACCAGCCGGTAGGCTGTCTTGGCGGCGGCCATCCCCGCGCCGTTGGACTCGAGCGCGTAGTACGGCGCCAGCGACGCGCCGAACTTGCTCTTGTATCGGCAGAGCCGCTCGGTGTTTGCGCCCATCAGGTCGTACGTGTCGACGCTGTCCCGGGGCTCCCCGGCGGCGATGTCCTCGATGATCCGCCAGTGGAGCAGCCCGTTGACGCCCGTCCCCTCGTGGACCGTTCGGGTGCCGCCGAGCCAGAAGTAGGCGGCGTCGTTGCTGTACAGCACGACCACGCCCGAGAGGAACTCGCCGTCGGCGTCGCGGGCAACGTACGTCCGGCAGCGGTCCTCGGCGGCCAGCGCGTCGGTGAGGTCGGTCACGTACGACCTATCGAGCGTGAAGCCGCGGTCCTGCTCGGCGTAGCGCTCCTGCGTGCGGTCGTAGATCCGTTCGACGGGGTCGGTTCCGCCGCGCTCGACGGTGACGGCCAGCTCCTCGGCGTCGCGGATCTCCCGCCGGAGGCTCTTGCTGAAGGAGGACTGCAGCGCGTCGGTGTCCTCGTCGACCGCGAGCCGGTAGGTGAACGACGTGTCGAGCGAGAGGTCCGCCCAGACGAACGGCCGCGGATCGGGGTAGCTGGTCGGGCAGACCGCCCGGAACACCGTGAGCGAGCCGTCGGCGTCGAGATCGTCGAGGACGGCAGCCGTGAACTCGCTGTTCACTTTCTCGCGCTTGCGACGCTTCGGGCTTGCGGGCATCACCAGCGGGCCCAGCCGCGGGATCGAGAACCCCGGCGGGGGTGAGAGCACCGCGCGACCGACTGCCCGGTCCTGGACGACGACCGGGAACAGGCCGATCGGGCGGTCGCCCTTGAAGCCGCCGTAGAGCCGGAGTTCGCCCGACGCGTGGGCGTCGAGAACGCGCAGCGCCGCCGGGGTGTGGAACACCTCGAACCCACTCGAGGGGAGGGCGTCGCCCCACGCCTCGAACGAGAGCTGTCGGATCTCCATTGACAGGCTCCAGCGCACCCGTCCCGATAGTTATCCCCTCGTTACCGACAGCCCGCCCCGGACCGTGTTCGCCAGCGCTCGCTCCCTCGGTCCGTCGACTGCCGTCGGGGGGGACGAAGCCGCCGACAGAGCGGCCCTGATCGCTGGTCGGACTCCCGTGGTTCGGCAGCGTCGCCGGGCTGACCGAGGTCGACCGCCTCGTAGAACTCCGCGGGCGACCCGACCCACGCGCCACGGTCCAGCGCGCTCTGCACCAGCCGACGGTAGAGCCGTCCGTACCCCGGGAAGTCGTCGACGCTGAACACCCGCGGATGCCAGAGCACCGACATCACGGCGTCGTTGCGCGCGGCCTCCTCGAGCAGGTCGTCACAGACCGTCCACGCCGTCTCGAAGCTGTCGCCGGGGTCCGGGAGCGCGTTCTCCATGATCGTCAGCGGGAACACGACGAACTCGTCGTCGAACGGGCGCTTCAGCCCGTAGCCGTGGGCGAACCCGACCTCCTCGCTGGAGCCGAGGCTGGTGTCGTAGCGCAGGCCGAGCGCACGGTAGTGGCGCCAGGTCTCCGGCACCGCGAGGTTGAGGTAGTGCTGGCGGCCGCCGACGGCCTCGTCGCCCAGCGCGTCCTCGACGGCCGCGAGTTCGGTCCGGAGTCGGTCGCGGTCCCGCGGCGACTCGTAGGAGCCGTGGAGGCCGACCTCCCAGCCGCCGTCGTCGAGCGTCTCGACGACAGCGCGGATCTCGGGGTCGGACAGCGAGTACCGGCCGCCGAACAGCTGCCAGGCGCGGGGGCTGAGCCACTCCCGGGCGGGCCGCTCCCAGATGCGCTGTTCTTGGAGGAAGTAGAACGCCGACCGCACGCCCAGGGACTCCTCGACGGCCATCACGGTGTCGAACTGCCAGTACGGCTCCCGCCACGGGAGCAGCGACGCGAGGTGGTGGCGTCGGTTCTCGCCGTCGCGTAGCGCGTAGTACGGCGCCTGGTACGTCTTGTACGGCCGGTCCACGTCGTGGGTGAGCAGGAGGACGAACTCGTGGCCCTCAGGGATCGGTCGCTCGTCGCCAGCGAGCCCGGGGTAGTCGCCGGCGTCAGGCGGGTTCTCGCTCATTCGCCCACCTCCTCGACCAGCGCGACCGCGAACGCGGTGGGGTCGACGACCTCCGCGAGCAGGTGGCGACGGCGCCGCCGCCAGCGCTTCCCTGCCTCGGGGTCCGCGACCAGTTCGACCGCCGAGTCGGCCGCGGTCTCGGGATCGCGGTGCGAGCGGACCAGCCCCGCCTCCCCCAACTGCTCGAAGTTGCCCATCTCGCCGTCGAGGGGGTTGTACCGCACCGACGGGGTGCCGAGGACGGCCGCCTCGGTCGCCATCGTCGAGGAGTCGCCGGCGTAGCAGTCCGCGAACGCGAGCAGGTCGTGCATCGCGTCGACGGGGACGGGCGCGGCGTACTCGGCCAGGTCGTCCGGGAGCGGCGCCTCGCTGGTGACGTACACCGCACCGTGATCGCCGAGTTCGTTGACGAGTCGCCGGACCGTCTCGGCCGGGACCCCCTCGTTCCCCCGGTCGTGGTGGGCGTCCATCGCAACCAGTCGGACGACCGAGTAGGGTTCGTCTGGATCGACGTCGTGCGCGCGGAGTCGGTCGCCGTCGGGTTCGAACCGTGCCGGGTGGAGGTAGGCGAGTTCGTGGAAGCCGCGATACCGGACGTGCGTGGCGGGGAGTTCGCGGTCGAACGCTGCGGGCGTCGCCACGACCGCCGCGGCGGGCAGTGTCACGCGGTCCAGCAGCCCCGCGACCTCGGTGTCGTGGAACACCACGTTCGGGGCGCCCAGCGCCGCGGAGACGTACGCGGCGGCGGGGTTGAGACGGCTCAACACGACGTCGGGGTCGAACGAGCGGGCGAGCCGCAGCAGCCCGCCCGCCCGGCCCACCCACTCGCGGACAGTGCCCGTGGCGCCCGGGCGCGACCGCGAGAGCGAGACGTGATCGACGCCGTACGCCGCGAGCAGGTCGAGGGTCACGTCCTTCTCGCGGGCGACGACCCGGACCTCGTGGCCGCGGCGCCGCAGGACCTCGATCGCGTTCCGGAACAGGTGGACGTGGGCCGGGTGGGTCACGTCGACGAGCAGGCGCATTACTCCAGGTAGCCGAGATCCGCGAGTCGTTGTTCGACCGCCTCGTCGTCGTCGGACTGCGTCCGACTGCCAGAGGAGCGTTGCTCCTCCCTGTCGTCGCCGTCGCGGTCGCCCGTCAGCGGCGTGCGGTACTCGACGGCGCGTTCGGCGGCCTGGGTGCCGGGCGCGAACACGTCGAGCACCTCGCCGTCGAGGTCCTCGGGGACGGCCGCGCCCATCGCGTGCAGCAGCGTCGGCGTGAGGTCGGTGATCGACGCGCGCTCGCCCAGTCCCGCCGAGCGGAAACTGGGGCCGCTGAACAGGAACACCCCCTCGGGCATGTTGCCGCCGGCCCAGACCCCCTCGTCGGCGATCGGGTCGTCGGGGCCGACCGCGTCGCTGACGTGGACGTTCTCGCCCTGATCGAGCAGGAGGTCCGGCGCGTTCTCGGCGTAGGGGCCGTGGTAGTACTCCTCGCCGCGGTACACCGCCTTCACGATCGGCTGGCCCGTCTCGGGGTGGGTGAGCGCCTCCAGCTTCTCGATCAGCTCCGTACGCACCGTCTCGTAGTCGGGGTGGTCGCGCGGGAGCGTGAGGTAGATCGGGCCCTGGTTGCTCGCGACGGCGGTGGTCTCCTCCCAGTCGAGCACCGAGAGCACGCGGTCGCGTTTGACTCCCTCCTCCCAGGGGACGAGTCGCTGGACGCGCTCGGGCACGACGTTCGCCAGCGTCTCGGTCATCCCGAGCGCCTTGGCGGCCGCCAGCGCGCGCTCCTTGGTGAACCCGGCCTTGCCGAGCAGTTCGTCGACGCCGCGCTCGGTCGCGAGATACCCCTCCTGGGCCAGCCACGCGTTGAGGTAGAACACGGTGTCGACGTGCCACGTCCCGTGGTCGGACATGACGAGGATGTCGTGCCCGTCGCCGAGGAAGCGACCGAGATGCTCGTCGATGCGCTCCCAGGCGCGCCGGACGGGCTCGCCGTCCCAGAAGTAGTGCTGGAGCGCCATGCTGTAGAACACGGTGAGGTGGAGGAAGTCGGGGTCCTCGCGGTCCAGCAGGCGGTCGGCGGCCTCGAACCGCAGGTCGATCAGGTCGAGCACCGCCTCGATCTCGGCCTCGCCCTTCTCGGTCGGCGAGATCATCGGGTTCGGGTGGACGCGGTAGTCGAGCTCCTCGCGGAGGAACCGCTCCACGTCCGGCGGCGTCGCGAAGCCGCTGTCGAGCGAGCGGTACGTCGTCTCGGAGGCGTCGGGGCCGCCGGCGACGACGAACCCGTCGATCTCCTTCGGCGGGTACGTCGAGGGTTTGTTCACGACGCCGGCGGAGAGCCCCTCGTCGTTGAGGTAGTCCCACAGCTCCGCGCTGCGGAAGTCGGTCGCGTCGTGGAACACGTGTTCGCGCTCGGCGGTGTCTATGCGGTCGAACCGGAACACGTCGAGCTTCCCGGGGTTCTTCCCGGTCGCGTAACACTTCCAGTTGGGGACGGTGATCGGCGGCAGACAGCTCTTGGAGACGCCGCCGACGCCGTCGTCGATCAGTCGCTGCAGGTTCGGCAGCCGGCCCTCCTCGAGCCAGTCTCGGATCAGGTCCCAGTTCGCGCCGTCGAGTCCGATGGTGATCGTAGTCATGAGCGTGCCCGTGGGCGTTGTCGGGTAGTCCCGAGAGAGCGCAATTGTTATGGAGAGGCTGCCACCCGTTCTCCCCCGCCGACGTCGGCGGGTCGGAGGGTCCCGCGTCTCGTGGCGTCGACCCCAGTAGGATCGTGTTTTTCCACGGAACGCCCCGATAACAAGGCCGTTCCGGGTCGAAGGGCGACTGCAATGGTTCGACAGTTCAGCTGTGGCGACTGCGCGTTCATGGTTCGCTCCGACGACGACGACGAACTGATCGAGTTCGTCAAGCAACACGCCGACGACGCCCACGGGAGACGGGTGGCCGACGACGACGTGCGGGCCGGCTGGGAGGACGCCCCGATGGAGGCCGACGACTGAGTCCCGGCCGTCAGCTGGCTCTTTCGGCGGCGAACGGGCTGATTCCGGGGGAAAGCATTTATTCTCCAACAATAAACACCCCGAGGTATGCACAGACGGGCGTATCTGGCGTCAGTGGCTGGCGTCGCGGCGGCGGGGGTATCGGGCTGCCTACAGGGTGAGGCGGTGCTGCACGAGAACAACATCTCGGCGACGTCGCCGACCACGGAGTGGGAGGTGGAGCTGACCGAGGGGGATCGAATGCGGCTCGAGGTCGATCGGTCGGACGATCTGGGCGCCGTCACCGGCTACGTCCACCGCGCCGAGACGGACGAGGAGATCGTGTCGACGGCCGCCAGCAGCGGCCACGAGGAGTTCGTCGTCCCGGCGACGGGGGCGTACCTCGTCTCGATCGAGGTCGACGGCAACACTGGGGAGATCATACTCCGCGAGATGGGCTGAGCATGCCGGCGATCGTGCGCAGGCCACTCCCGCAGATCGGCGGCGCAGTTGGCCGAGCTTACTCGGTCGGCGGTGATCGCCGCCGCTCGAGCGACAGTTCATAACGAAACCCGCCGGCGCCCGAAAGCCGGGGATGTCACAACTCCCACGCACGCACCGGACGCTCAGGGTTCTCGTCGCCGTCGTCGCCGTGTTCGGGGGGACAGTCGCCGTCGCCCCCGCCGCGGCTGCGAGTAACGCCACGAACGGGTCGGCGGTCGACACGGCACTCGAACAGCAGCGGTCGCCGTCGCCGGACGCGAACCGGATCGACTTCCTCGAGATCCGCGCCGTCGACGACGGCGAGTACGCCTATCGGTTCCGGGTGGACGGGTACGTCCAGCGCACGCGCGTCGACGACCAGGTGAAGTCCGAAGCCAACGACCGCCTGCGCCGGAACGACGACGGCACCGTCACGGTCATCGGCACCACGGGGAACGGGCTGAGCGACGCCTACGTGATCGTCGGCGAGATCGTCGCGTTCCGGAAAACCGAGGGCGAGTCCGCCGGGCAGCTCACCCTGAACGGGCTGGAGCTCACCGTCGACGAGCTGCTGAACACCGAGACCGTCGAGGTCGTCTCGCGCGACGACGACGAGGCAGTCGAATACACGATCCGGGCCCGCGGGAGCGTCGAACGGATCAGGACCGAGGAGAACGTCGCCGGCGACGTGGACGACCGCATCACCCGCAACGACGACGGGACGGTGACGATCCGCGGCGTCACCGACGACCAGGACGGCGACGCGTTCCGGGTCCGCGGGGAGGTGCTCTCGTTCCGGCAGACCGGCGGCGAGTCACGGTTCCGGCTCCGACTCGACGGGCTCGACGTCGACCCGGAGACGCTCGAGGCCGGGGCGGGGCGCTTCCCCGGTGGCGGGAACGACGGCGGTGACGGGGATGACGGCGATAACGACGACGGTGACGACGGCAACGATGGGGACGACAACGGTGACGACAGTAACGGCCGCGACGTGACTCGCGTCCGCGAGTGTACGCGCATCGACGACCCGGGACGGTACGTCCTGACGAGCGACCTCCGGAACGTCGACGGTGACGCCTGCGTCGAGATCCAGGCCAGTGACGTCGCGTTCGACGGCGACGGCCACCGGATCGACGGCGTCGACGCCGCTGACTCCGTCGGCGTCGCCGTCGGCGCCGACGACGCGATCGAGAACGTGACCGTGCGCGACGTCGAACTGAGCGACTGGGACGCCGGGCTCCGCGCCTCGGCCCGCGGCGGCGGGAGCGTCACCGACGTGACCGTCGACGGCGTGACCAGCGCCTCGAACCGCGGTTTCGGCGTCCATCTCGCGGACGTGGACGAGGGACGAGTTCTGAACACGATCGTTCGGAACAACGGCGCGAGCGGGCTCCTGCTCGACGAGCCCGGGCCGGACTCCGCCGCCGTCGGAGTCCATGCCGCCGGGAACGACGGCTACGGGATCGTCGTGTTCGACGCCCCCGACGGGACGGTCGTCCGGGACAGTCGGGCGACGGGCAACGGCGGCACCGGCATCGCCACCTCCAACGGCGATCAGGACACCGTGATCCGGGACAACGTCGTCCGCGCGAACGGTGGCGACGGGCTCTCGCTGTCGGACAGCGCGGACGCCACCGTGCGGGGCAACGTCGTCCGCGCGAACGGCGGGTCCGGCCTCGTGGGGTTCGACGCCCGCGACGCGACCGTCGCCGGGAACGATATCCGCGGGAACGGCGCCTACGGCGTGGAACTGCGCCACGCGGACCGGACCACCGTCCGCGAGAACGAGATCCGGCGCAACGGGGACAGCGGCGTGATACTCCGGCGCTCCCACGACAACGTGATCGTCCGGAACGTCGTCTGTCGGAACCTCGCCGCCATGCAGATCCGCGCGGGCGCCGACTCGACGGGGAACGAGGTCCGGAACAACCGTCTCAGCTGTTGAGGGCCCGGCGCTCGTTCGGGACCGGCGGTGACGCAGGCCACGGCCCTCGCATTCTGGCGGTTCGCAGCGGGTAACGGGGGAATAACGAACCCACCGCGATAGCTACCTCGGGCCGAATGAAGGTCACCTACCTCAGTTCGGCGGCGATCCTGGTCGAGGCCGACGACGCGAAACTGCTCTGTGACCCCTGGCTGGTCGACGGGGCGTTCTACGGCTCGTGGTGTCACTACCCGCCACTTGAGGCCGACCCGGAGGAGTTCGACGACGTCGACGGGATCTACATCTCCCACATCCACCCCGACCACTTCGATCCGGCGACGCTCCGGCGGATGGACTCCGACATCCCGGTGTACATCCACGACTACCGGTGGGACTACCTCCGGAAAGAGATCGAGGCGCTCGGCTTCGACGTGACCGAACTCGACCACGACGCCCGCACCCCCGTCGCCGGCGACCTGCACGTCAACATCCTCGCGGCCGACGCCTGCGACCCGGAGATCTGTGGCAACTACTTCGGCTGCTCGTGGGTCGAGGAGAACCCGGAACTCGGCTCGACGCAGGTCGATTCGCTGGGCGTCATCGACGACGGCGAGCACACGGTCGTGAACCTGAACGACTGCCCGTACCCGATGGTCGAGACGAGCATGCGCCAGGTGAAGCAGCGCTACGGCGACATCGACCTGCTCTGTCACCAGTACAGCGCCGCGCAGTTCTACCCGCAGTGCATGCTCGACTACAGCCACGAGGAGAAGCTCCAGGCCCGCGACGAGGTGATCCAGGAGAAACACGAGCTCGCGACGGAGTTCGTCGACCTGCTGGAGCCGGAGTACTACCTACCGTTCGCGGGCGAGTACGTGCTCGCTGGCGGGCTCGCGGACCTGAACGAGTACACCGCGAACCCGCCCCGCATCGAGGCCTACGAGTGGTTCGAGCGGAACGTCCCCGACGACCACCAGTGTGTGTTCCTCAACTCGGGCGAGCATCTCGACCTGGCCGAGGGTCGCGTCTCACAGCCGTACGAACCGATCGACCAGGCGGCGAAACAGCAGTACATCGACGAGGTACTTTCGGAGCGAGTGCTCGACTACGAGGACGCGCCGATGCCCGACGCCGAAGAGCTGTACGACCGCCTCCCCGCCGCCTACGAGAAGTTCGAGGAGAACCGCCAGTCCGTGGGGTTCGAGACGGACACGACCGTGCTCGTCAGCCTGCTCGGCGACGAGTACGTCGAACTCACCTTCGACGGCACAGGGTACGAGCGAGTGCGCTCGCCGGATCTCGGGAGCTACGACGGCTACGTCAAGGTCGAAGTCGACCCGCGGCTGCTGAACTGGCTCCTCCAGGGGACCGAACACGCCCACTGGAGCGACGCCAAGATCGGCTCCCACCTCGGCATCGCCAAGCAGCCCGACATCTACGAGCGGCAGCTGTACAACTGTCTGGGCTCGTTCCACGCGTGAGGACCGATCGAGCGTCGTTCGCGGTGGCGAGAACTCAGCGGTAGCCGAGGTACTCGAGCTGTTTCGCCGTCTCCTCAGTGGTGTGTGTCCGGTCGGGCTTCTCATAGCTCGGTTCGTACTCGCCCGTATCGACAGCGGTGGTCTCCAGCCAGGGGACGCGCCGCAGCCGTGGATGCGGGACTCCCGTTGGATGGCTGTACAGCCCGAGGTGGCCGAACAGTTCGCCGTGATCGGCGGTGATGACCGCCCGCTCCGCATCGACGTTGTCCAGGAGGCGCTCGACCTCGTCGAGCCCCCAGCGGAGCTCGTCGAGATACCGCTCCCACACGCGGTCTCGGTCCCCGCCCGCTCGCAGGTAGTCGAACGGCCGGTACTCGTACCGTTCGAGCGGACGGTTCTCGCGGAGGGCGGTCGCTCGGAAGGGGCTGTGGGGCGGGAGATAGTGGACGAGCAGGCGGTCGGCGTCGGTCTCCCGTCCGACGCGGATCGCCCGATCCGTAGCGATCCCGGGGAGGGACGTTCCCCCATGCGGATCCATGGGTGCGTAGTCCGAGACGGCGTCGAACGTGTGGAAGGCGTCGGGACCGACGGTCTCCCATGACGTGACCCGCCCGGCGAGCGGTGATTCCATCGCGTTGCCGGCTTCGAGCGTGCGCGGTACCTGCGCGTTGCTACAGACGACCGCCGTCCTCCGAATCAGCTCACGGTGCTGGGCCGTGAACGTGTTCGCGGCCCACTCTCGGGTCGAACTCCCCACGCTATAGATCCAGTTCACGTCGTTCACGGGGTCGAACTCCGGAGCGAGACCGGCGATCGCGTCGTATCGGCAGGCGTCCAGCACGATCAGGAGATCCCACTCCCGACTGAACACGTTCGTGCCGAGCGGTCGTCGCGACGACGTGCCGAGGAGTACGGACTCCACTAGCGGCGCCACGGGAACCCGCTCACGGAGGAGGGATACGAGAGACATGGCGTCCCACTGGGTAACTACCCCGAGGGAACCAGTTCATAAAGCTACAAGCGGATTAACCTCGGTCGAGAAGCGGGACAACGGGAACGGTCGGAGACGTTCCCCACCGCAACCGCGCCGACGTCGAACGCTAGCCCGACATCTCCCCCGTGTCCTGTACGACCACCAGGTCGAACGCGGTCTCCGCCGGTTCGTCGTCGGGCGTGAGGTAGCCCGCGGCGAAGGCGGTGTACACCTCCCCGCCCTCGACGGTCACGTCGAACTCGCCGACGACCTCGCCGTCGTTCCCCTCGGTGTCGCCGCGGATCTCCAGCGTGTAGTCGCCTGCCGGCACCTCGGTGTAGCCGGACTCGCCGTACTCGACGCCGTCGAACAGCACCCCGTTACCGGCGGTGATGTCGACCGCTGGCGCGTCGGGCGAGGCGTGGACCGCCCGGACGCGCGCGGTGTCGCCGCCCGCCGGTTCGTTGTCGTCCTCGAGGATCAGCGGCTCGAACGACTGGTCGGCGTCCTCCGAGACCTCGCCGATCGCGGCGATGGTGTACGCCTGTCCGTCCTCGACGCTCACCTCACCCTCGAAGACGGACGTCTCCGAGTCGCCCGCCGGCGTGATCCGCACCGTGTACGTGCCGCCGGCCAGCGGGAGGTAGTCGCTGACGTCGCCGAAGGGGACGTCCTCCAGTACCGGCTCGTCGTCGACGTACACGTCGACGTTCGGCGCGTCCGGCGAGAGGTGGGCGACCCGGACCATGGCGCCGCCCGTAGCTGTCTCCGTCCCATCCTCGGTTCCCGTTTCGGTCCCCTCGGTCTCCGTCGGCGACTCCATCTCCGTCCCGCCGGCGGTCGGCGTGTCGGTCCCCATCCCCGTTCCGTTGGGTGAGCCCTCCGTCTCGGTCCCGTTCCCGCCACAGCCGGCGAGGAGGACGGTGCCCGCGACCGAACCGACGACCGCGAGATACCGACGGCGTGTTCGTTCGTTCGACTCCGACGAGTCTGCTGTGTAAACTACCCCACCCTACTCCCTCGGCGCATACGCGCCTCGGTCCTTGAGGGTGGGGCTTTGATGTGGACTCCCGCCAATCAGTCGCCAGCAATAGGCTGGTGACTCTTGCCGTTCACCGTCCCACCATTCACACGCAGGTCTACTTCTGCGTCTCCGCCCCCCGACTTGGGCGAGGAACGGAGTCTGTGTGTTCGCTTTCGGGCGTACCGTAGCCCGATGTTCTTCGCGCCGTTGTAATCCGCGTTCACCTCGTACCCGCATTTCTGGCACTCGAAGTGTTCTCCGTGGCGGTTGTCCTCGTGCGTGAACCCACAGTCCGTCCGCGAACAGCGTTGGCTCGTGTGGTTCGGCTCAACTTGCTCCACGGAGATACCCTGTTCGGGGGCCTTGTAGGAAACGTACTCGTAGAGGCGTCGGAACGCCCAGACGTGGTGCCACTTCGCGTGTGGAAGCCGCTCGCGTATATCGGTCAACTCCTCGAACACGATTACGTTACAGTCGTGTTCAACGGCTTCGGTGACAAGTTCGTTGGCGACGGTGTGGATGTACTGTTTCCGCCATGCTTCTTCACGTTTGCCGAGTCGAAGCAGGGCGTTATGCGCGGCTTGCGTACCGCGCTGTTGCATCTCTCCACGTCGCTTTTCGAACTCGCGGCACCAGTGGTCGTAGTCGTCGCCTTGCCAGAACGTGCCCGTCGAGGAGACGGCGAGTGAGTTAACGCCGAGGTCGATACCGAGGACCGTTTGGTCGGGGTGCTCAGTATCTGCCGAAACCTCTGCGTCGTTACTGTCTCCTTCGGAGTCGGATTTCCGAGTAGTGATATGGAAGTAGAACTCGTCATCCACTGCGTCGTACTGGAGCGTACTCGCTCGGAACTCGAACTCCTCGGACAGCACGTACCGTTCGTACGGTGTTGGGCTATCCGAGGGGAGTTCAAAGTCGCACTCGACACGTCCGGAGACTGTTGAGAGCGAGACTTTGTTCCGGTAGAACGTGGCGCTCCGTTTGTCGTAGAGCATACTCCACGACGTGAACTCCGGTTGACTCACCCGCTTGCCGTCCTTCCACCGTTCGACGCATGCTTTGACGGCTTGGACGGCACGTCGAATGGCTTCTTGAACGAGGTTGGCGGTGAGGTCGGTTTCGTCGCGGAGTTCGTCGTAGAGAGCGTCTCGTGCGGTCGTGTTGGTCGTAACGCACTCTGTGTGAGAAGTATCGGACCAACAGAACTCGGAGGCACGGTTGGCACAGTGAAGGAATTGCTGGGCGGATTCGTGGAGGTCGTCACGACGATCCTCGGGAACAATGAGTTTGACGGGAGCAGTACGTCGGACCTCCATGTTTCAGATGTGAGTCGGACGGTTCTTAATAGTGGGGAGTCGGCCGGTCGCAGTGTGCTGGTTGCGTCGTCCCATGTCGGTTTCCTCTCCGGTCTACTCGCTCACTCCGTTCGCTCCTTGAGGCCGGAGGCTCCACCTCGAAATTGCTGATTTCATCTTGTCTCACCGTCAGGAACGACGCCTTGAGAGGAGATAAGTCAGCACGATCTTTCACTCGGATGACCTGATACAGCCGAAAAGCGTGCGATAGCGGAGATATCGCTCGTGGGTAGGGTCGTCGGTTCCGAACCGTTCACGAACGGCGTTTCGAGGAAAGGACGGCTGTCGCCGCCGGGCAGGGGGGATCGTCCCGCCGCGGCGGTCTACTCCTTGAGGTGGACTTCGTCGCCGGAGATCTGCTGCACGCTGGCGTGGTCGACCTCGTAGACGTCCTGGTCGTCCTCGGCCCAGCCGAGCCGCCGTCGGATGCTCCGGGAGAGCGATCCTTTCGGCCGAACGTGGGCCATGTCGCCTTCGATCTTCTGAATCGTGCCGACCTCGTCACCGTCCGCGGTGACGACGGTCTTCCCTTCGTCGCTGTTTCGGAACTCTCGTACCATTGGTGTCTCTCCGGTGGGCGCTTCGGCGCGCCACCGGGTTGGGGGAGGGCCCGTCGAGGCTTCGTAATAGCCCTGCTACGGAACGTACGACCGTCCTTCCGGTCAGTAGGGTCGCCACAGGCCGCCGTTACGAGTTCGCGGCGCCGTAGTTCAGCAGCGACATCCCGCGTTTCACCGCGTTCACGGCGCCGTCGGTCGAGCGGGCGACCAGCAGTTCGCCCAGCGAGTCGGCCCAGCGCTCGGGGTGGGCGAGCACGCAGGCGCGGTCGACCGCCCCCTCGCGGAACAGCGCCGCAAGGTCGGCGGTCGTGTCGGCGGTGACGCGCTTCTCTCCCTCGCCCATCGTGTGGTCCTTGATCTTCAGCTCCCCGTCGAGCCACGTCCGCCCGGTGTCCGAGAAGTAGACCACGTCGGCGAAGTCCATCGAGAGGTACGCCTCGCCGAGCAGGTCGTACGCCTCGAAGTCGGGGGTCTCGTGGGCGGTCCACATCTCCCGGTTGTCGTACGACGACAGGGGGTTGCCGTGCATACAGACCGTCTCGATCGACCCGGGGGACTGCCGCCGGAACCGGTCGAGGTTCCCCGCGAACCGGTGGTGGGCCGCCGCCAGGTCGCCGTTCGTACGGACGTAATCCTCGTAATGGTAGCCGATCTCGTGGCCCAGCCCGCGGACGCGGCGGACGCGGTCGGCCTCGAACGTCGACGTGCGGTAGTAGTAGGTCGCGCTGGCGCCGTGCTGGGCCTCGACCCGCGCCATCCGGAGCGCCCGCGCCGGCATGCGGTCAACGTCGTGTCTGAGGATCACGAACCGTTCGGGCAGATCGTCGCTCCCGAGGTACTCACGGACCGTGAGGAACTCGTAGCCGCCCGCGTCGATTGCGTCGAGGAGGGTCTCGTACGCGTCGGTCGTGAAGCTGTCGCTCACCGCCATCCGCGCCCCACGGTGTACTGCCGGTGGTTGCTCCCCGAGAGGTCCAGCGCGTCCCGGCCGTCGACGACGACCGCGGGCGGTGTCGCGTCCCAGTCGATCGCGTCGAACGCCTCGTGGGCGGTCGCGAGCACGACCGCGTCGGGCGCGTGGCCGGGCAGGTCGGCGGCGTCGATATCCGTCGCCGCCAGCCCGTCGGCGTCGACGAGCGGGTCCGCGGCGAGCACGCGCGCACCCCGGTCGGCCAGCTCCTCGCAGATGTCGATCCCCGGGCTCGCACGGATCTCCCGGACGCCGGCGCGGTAGGTCAGCCCCAGCACCGCCACCGTCGCGTCCGTGAGACGGTCTGCCGGACGGTCTCCCTCGCGTTCCGACCCGTCCGCGAGCGCGGTCCGCCCGTCGGTCGCGCCGTCGGGCCACGCGGCCAGCCCCTCCGCCACGCGGTCGACGACGAACGACGGCATCGAGTCGTTGACGCCGCGGGCCGTCGAGAGCGTCGGAACGTCGCCGTCGAGCCAGTTGAGCACGAAGTACGGGTAGTAGGGGATGCAGTGGCCGCCGACGCCGGGTCCGGGGGTGTGGATCTCGCAGTACGGCTGGGTGTTGGCGGCGTCGATCGCCCCCCGCACGTCGATGTCGAGCTCGTCGGTCAGGCGCGCGAGGTCGTTCGCCAGCGCGATATTGACGTCGCGGTAGAGCCCCTCGAACACTTTCACCGCCTCCGCGGTCGTGGCGTCGGCGACCTGGACCACCTCGTTGTCGACGAGTTCGCCGTACACCAGTTCGGCGGCGCGGCCGCTCTCGTCGTCGGCGCCGCCGACGACTTTGGGGTGGGTGCCGCGGACGTCCGCCAGCGCGCGCCCGCTGGAGGTGCGCTCCGGACAGACCGCGACGCCGAACGTGCCGGGCGCGAGGTCGCTCTCGGCGACCAGCATCGGGTGGAGCACGTCCCGCGTCGCCCGCGGGGGCAGCGTCGACTCGAACACCACGAGATCGCCCGGGAGCAGCCCGTCAGCCACCTCGCGCACGACCGCCTCGACCGCCGAGAGGTCCGGTCGCTTCTCCTCGTCGATCAGCGTGGGGACGACGACGACGTGGATCGTCGCATCCCGGGCCGCACTCGCCGCGTCGGTGGTCGCAGTCAGCGCGCCCTCGTCGGCGAGCGACGCGACCAGCGAGTCCAGCCCGGGTTCGCCCTGCACGTGCGACTCGCCGGCGTTCACCGCTTCGACGACCGCCTCGTCGATGTCGACGCCGGTCACGGCGCCGGTGTGCTCGGCGTACACCGCCGCCAGCGGCAGCCCCATCTTCCCGAGGCCGTACACCGCGACCGGGAACTCGCCCGCCCGGAACTGCTCG
This sequence comes from Halolamina sp. CBA1230, assembly GCF_002025255.2. Classification (GTDB taxonomy): domain Archaea; phylum Halobacteriota; class Halobacteria; order Halobacteriales; family Haloferacaceae; genus Halolamina. Next base: position 200,294 of record NZ_CP054588.1, on the reverse strand, counting down.
CGCTGCTCGGCCGGCGGGGCCGCGGAGTCGTACAGTGACGGCGTCACAGCGACACCTCCGTGGTCTCGCGGTCGGCAGCCATCGCGGAGACCTGTCCCGCGAGTTCGACCGCGCGGATGCCGTCCTCGGCCGTGACGAGGGGCTCGGTTTCGTTCGCGGCGGCGTCGAGGAACGCCGACAGCTCCCGCTTCAGCGGCTCGCCGCTCTCGACGAACGGCCGCTCGACGACGCTCTCGATCCGGTGGCGCACGTCGCCGTCGGCCGCGACGTACTCCGGGCGGGAGCGCCGGTGGACCGAGACGGTCTGGTCGAGCAGGTCGACGACGACCCGGCAGTCCTCGGCGGTGACCGAGAGCCGACGCACCCGCTCCTGGGTGAGCCGGCTGGCGGTCAGCGTGGCGACGACGCCGTCGCCGTCCCACGTCGCAGTCGCGTACTCGCCGTCGATGCCGGCCGCCGAGACGAGCGCCGGCTCGTCGTCCAGCAGCGTACAGAGCAGGTCGATGTCGTGGATCATCAGGTCGAAGGCGACGTCGGCCTCGATGTCGCGCTCCACCGGCGGCCCCAGCCGCTCGGCCGTGACGGCGACGACCGAGAGGTTCTGGAACGCCGAGAACAGCGTCCGAACCGCGGGGTTGAACCGCTCGACGTGGCCGACCTGGATCGTGACGCCGGCCGCCTCGGCGGCGGCGGCGAGTTCGCGGCCGACCTCGGGGTCCGCGACGAACGGTTTCTCGACCAGCACGTCGACGCCGGCGTCGATGCAGTCCCGGACGACCGGCGCGTGGGCGCTGGTCGGCACCGCGACCGAGACGGCGTCGACGGCGTCGAGCAGCTCCGCCGGCTCGAAGATCGACGTGTCGAACTCCGTCGCCGCGGCCGCGGCCGCGCTCACGTCCGCGTCCTCGACGCCGACCAGTTCGCTCTCGGCGAGTTCGCGGTACACGCGGGCGTGGTTGCGGCCCATACTGCCGACGCCGATCACGCCGGTCCGCAGCGGGTCGCTCACGAGTCCATCACCTCCGCCTCCGGCGTTGCGGTCTCGACGCCCGCGTCGAACGTCTCGACGGCACGGGCGATCTGCCGCAGGTCGTCGACGTCGAGTCCGGGGTGGACCGGCAGCGAGAGCACGCGGTCGGCCGCCCGCTCCGCGACCGGGAGGTCGGCGTCGTAGTCGGCGTAGGCGGGCTGTTCGTGGATCGGGGTCGGGTAGTACACCGCCGAGGCCACGCCGCGCTCCTCGAGATGGTCGGCGAGGGCGTCACGCTCGTCGGTGCGGATCGTGTACTGGTGGTGGGCCGAGCGCGCGCCGGACCGCTCGGGCGGCGTCTCGACCGCGGTGTCCTGCAGGCGGTCGGTGAGGTAGGCGGCGTTCCCCCGCCGGGCGATGTTGAACGACGGCAGCCGGTCGAGCTGGACGCGACCGATGGCCGCACAGACGCTCGTCATCCGGAAGTTGTGGCCGACCTCGGCGTGTTCGTAGCCGGAAACGCGGCCGTGGTCGATGAACCGGCGCAGGCGCTCGGCGAGTTCGGGGTCGTCGGTGGTGACGATCCCGCCCTCGGCGCTGGTGGCGTTCTTCGTCGGGTAGAAGGAGAAACAGCCGGCGTCGCCGATCGAGCCGACCGCCTCCCCCTCGTAGCGCGCGCCGTGGGCCTGGGCGGCGTCCTCGACGAGCGCCACGTCGTGCGCGTCGGCGAGCGCGCGCAGTCGGTCCATCTCGGCGGGCATCCCGTAGAGGTGGACCGGCAACATCGCGACCACGTCGTCGCGTTCGGCCAGCACCTCCGCGACTGCGGTGGGGTCGAGCGTCAGCGTCTCGGGGTCGATATCCGCGAACACCGGCTCGGCGCCGGCCAGTCGGATCGCGTTCGCGCTCGCGACGAAGGAAAACGGCGTCGTGATCACGGCGTCGCCCTCGCCGACGCCCAGCGCCTCGAACGTCGCGTGCAGCGCGGTCGTCCCGTTCGTCGTGGCGACGGCGTGCTCGACGTCACACAGCGCCGCGAACGCCGACTCGAACTCCCTGACTGCGGGGCCGTCGGCGAGCTGGCCGCTCGAAAGCACGGCTTCGACGGCCTCGCGTTCGGCCTCGCCGACGTCGGGGGCGGCGATCGGGATCATGCGTCGTTCCCTCCCTCGAGTCGGTCGGGCAGCGGTTCGTACTCGGCGGGCGCGCCGACAGCGAGCGTCTCCGGGGGGACGTCCTCGGTGACGACCGCGTTGGCGGCGACGAACGCCCCCTCGCCGACGGTGACGCCGGGGAGGACGGTCGCGTTCGCGCCGATCGAGACGTCGTCCTCGATCGTCGGCCCCTCCAAGTCGGCCTCCTCGCGCAGCGGGTAGGGGTCGTTGGTCAACACGGCGTGCGGGCCGAGGAACACGCGGTCGCCGAGCGTGGTGTTCCGCGGCAGGTAGACGCCGGTCTGGAGCGAGGCGTCGTCGCCGACGGTGCAGTCGCCGTCGACGACGGCGTGGGTGCCGACGAGCACGTCGTCGCCGAGCACCGACCCCTCGCGCACGACCGCGCCGTGGCCGGTGGTGAACCGGTCGCCGATCGTCACGTCGCCGTAGATCACGCTGTGGCTCCGGATCGTCGGGTCGGCGCCGATCGTCGGGCCGCCGGCGGCGCTGCCCAGCGTCGCCCCGGGGTGGACCTCCGCGTCGGCGTCGGTCTCGGCGTCGGTCATCGACGCCCACCTCCCGAGTGGGGGGCGGCACGACGAGCGGTGCTAGAACGCCTGACGGTCGGTGGCTGGTCGGGTAGATGTGACGCGTTGAACATTGTCGGTTCCGCCGATGGCGGGTACCAGAGGATGCCGGCGACCGGCCCAAAGTTATAGAGCCGTTGTCAGGCGTTACGCCGCCGCTATCGCGGCAGCATTGGTTTCTCGCCAACGACGAACGTGCTGGTCCCGAACAGCGTCGAGCCGGGGGTGCCCGAGCCAACGATGTCGAGCACGTCGAACCCGGCGGCCCGCACCGAGCGGACCAGCGAGAGCGGGTCGGTCATATGTAGCGGCGCGTCCTCCGTGATCGAGAGGTAGGCCGAGCCGATCCGTCCCTCCCGGTAGTTCCGCCGCCAGAACGCCGCCATCTTCCCGAGCCAGTTCCGGGTGGGCGGGAGCGGGAGCAGGCGCCTGAGGAGGTTGTGGCTGCTGAACGCGAACCGACCGCCCGGTTCGACGACGCGGAACGCCTCGCGAAGCGCCTCGCCGCGGGCGGACTCGGGTTTGAGTTCGTCCAGCCCGCAGTGAGAGAACAGCACGTTCCCGAAACTCTCCCCCGGGAACGGGAGCGCGGCGGCGTCGCCCGCGACGTACGTCACGGCGGGGTCCTCCTCGGCCGCCAGCCTCAGCATCGGCCGGCTGATGTCGAGCCCGACGATGTCGAACCCGGCCGCCGCCAGCACCGTCGACGTTCGGCCTGCGCCGCAACCGATATCGAGCACGCGCCCGTCCGGGTCGAAGTACGCCTCGATGGCGCGACGTTCCGCTTCGCGGAGCCCACGCTCGCGGGCCTCGTACCACGTCTCGACGACGTCCGGCCGATCGTAGTACGCCGCAGTCTGCTCGTTGGGCATACTCCCCCTCGTGGCGCGGGAAGGTTGGTTACGAGCCATCTACGCCGTCGGCGGGCGAATCGGGGCAGCAACACCCCTCGCGAGGGTTCGGGTTCAGCCGGAGGTTCCGCCGCTCGATCCGCGAGTCCGAGAGCGCGAGCGGGTCGTTGGTGACGGCGACACAGCTGTCGACGATCTCCCCCTCCACGTTCGAGGTGACGATCCCGTCGCGGTCGTCGCCGGACTGGTGGATCCGGAGCCCACGGAACGAGCAGTTCCGCCGTCCGGACGCGTCGACGGCCGCGCCGTCGGCAGCCGCGCCGGTGACGCGGACGTTCTCGAACCGGAACGGCCCCTCGCGTGTCGCCTCGCCCGCGCCCTCGTTCGGGCTCTTCACCCGGATCGCGTTCACGTTGTCGGCGTCGACGTGGAGCCGGCAGTTCCGGACGGTCGCGGACTCCAGCTCCGAGGCGATCGTGACCGCGCCGTCGCTACTGGGCACCGCCAGCATCTCGACGACGCAGTCCTCGACGAGGTGGTCGTGGCCGCCGCGGAGGCGGATGCCGCGCATGTTCTCCCCGACGGCCTCGGCATCGTCACACCGCACGCGGACGCCGCGGACGACGCTGGGGTCGCTGGCGGTGATCCGGACGTTGGCGACGCCGTTGTTCCGGAACTCGCCGCCGTAGACGCCCACCGCGCCCGCGGGCGGGTCGGCGTACAGCCCGTTGTCCGGGAACCCCGCGATGTGGCAGTCGAAGAAGGAGACGTCGCCGTGGTTGTCGTCGCCGACCTCGCAGCCGGTCACGCCCGGCTCCGTCGAGCCGTCGGGGAGGCTGAGCCCGTCGACGATGCCGACGCCCTCCGGCGTCGTCACGTCGAGTCGGACGAGATCCTCCGGCACGTCAGCGACCCCGCGGACGGACAGATCGCGGAACACGACGACGTCGTCGGCAACCCCGAGGATCGGGCGCCCCCCGGTGTTCTCGGCGCGGTAGTCGAACGTGAGCCCGCGGACGTACAGCGCGGTCAGCGGCTCCGGGTAGCCAAAGCCCAGCACCGCCGAGTCGTACCCGTCGGGGGGTTTGACGACGGCGTCGTCGCCGAGCACGCCGATCCGGCCGCCGTTGCTCACCGTGAACGTCTCCTCGATCCGGTACTCGCCGGCCGGGAAGTACAGCAGCGCCCCGTCGACCGCGTGGCGGTCGAGCAGGTCGCCGATCGGTTTCTCGGGCCCGTCCCGTAGCGCGCCGACGTCGACCACCTCGTCCAACCCCCACGCGGCCGCGATCGTCGCGGGATCGCGCGACGGCGTCCGGCGGTACGCTCCCCCGATACCCGGCGTCGACGTCGGCTCGGCCCGCCGTGGCTCCTCGCGTGGCGGGCGACTGCCACAGCCGGCGATCCCGACGCTCCCGACGCCGGCGAGCGAGGCGATCAGCTCACGACGCTTCATTCGGGTGTCGATGTGGCCGGCGCACCCTTCGTTATGAAGGGTCATTCCGTGCGGGGGCGCCCGGCGGTGAATCGACCGCCCGCCCCCCGCAGGTCGACGCTACCGAGGACGCCGCCGACCGCGCCGATGACGCGGCGATGGGGGCGACGCCAATGGGGTCGGTAACGAAGGTGGGGACCCGCGAACGGGCCGGTATGGTACTCACGACCCCGGCGCCGACCGTGCTGCAACTGTTCACCGGCGAGTTCCTCCAGTGGGCGGTCGTGTTCCTCGTGCTCGCCCTGGTCGCGTGGGCGGTCGGCGCCCGCGGCATCGCGGGGCTCAGCATGACGGTCGCGAAGTGGCTCGTCCTGCTGTTCCTCGTGCTGGCGGTGATCTCGATCGTTCTCTGAGACCGGCCGACTGCGGCGGCGGGAGGCAGCGACTTACAAACCGGATCGGAGCCGTTCGTGATGGGCGTGCAGATCAACTGTCCCCACTGTGGCGCCCGGCTCGCCCTCGCCACGGCGAGCCACGAGATCGAGAACGGGTCCGGCGTGGGCCGACGTCTCCAGGGCGACGACCACGTCTGCGAGACCTGCGAGAACGAGATCGGCGTCTACTACTACCGAACGTGACGCCTACCGCGGGAAACGACTCTCTTACAATGGTGGTCCCGGTAGTAGGCGTGAATGGAATCGGCCGGACCGAAAACGGTCGCGGACCGATTCCGCCCCCGACCCAGACGAGCGGGGCGGCGCTCCCCTCGCCTCCCCCTCACCCCACCTGCATTCCGGATCCACGGGCCCGCGGCCGACGGCTGCTCCCCCCGGCCGGCACGGCCGCGACGGCCCAACTCGCCTTCTTCGGTCAGCGTCGGCTTCCCGTTCGTCAACTGACCGGAGAGTCACGTGACGATCCGGGGTAACACCGGGAGTTTTGCATTACCGTCCCGAATCCTTCGTAGCCACGTTAACGCGGGCTCCTGACGGGTGGGCGTGAGAACCATGCACTCACACGAAACGATCACCGACAACCGACTGTTCGAACTGCTCGCACACCCCCAGCGCCGACGGATGCTCCGGCGGATCGCCGCGACCGACGGGACGGTCACGGTGGACGAGCTCGTCGACTCGCTCGCCATCGACGGGGAGGCAACCCACGAGGCGCGAGCCATCGCCGTCCACCACCGTCATCTCCCGAAACTCGAAGAGTACGGCGTCGTGGAGTCTGGACCGGGCGGAGCGGTCGAGCCGGGAGCCGCCTTCGACGACGCCGTCTCGCTTCTCCGGCGAGGGGCGCCCTGCTGTGGGCCCGACCAGCGGTGAACGGGTCGATCAGACCGTCACGTCGATCGTGCCGTCCGGATGGACCGTCACCGTTGCGTCGAGGTACTCGAAACTGACTCGGAGGGAGCCGTCCTTCCCCGCCGTGAGCAGGGCGTCGAGCGCGTCCGTATCGACGGCACCCTGAATGGGGGGCATCTCCCGCGGGTCCCGGCCGGTGGCGGCGGCGACGGCTTCGACGACGGCGATGCTCGGTGTGGTTTCGCCCGACCACTCGTATTCGACCGTCCGCCGGTCGCGAACCGACGGGGACGAGTCCGGGGAGGGTTCCTCGCTATCTTTACTCATGGTTGAACATTCGGCCCGAGAGACTGGAACCTTGTGATAGGAGACCGCAGTGCATGACGTACTGGGGGTGACTACGTCCCACGGAATTAAAGCTTTGTCGTGAGGATGTGGGTGAACAGTAGATTATCTGTCATTTCCGAGCTGCCACGTGAACAGTGCCTCGACGACGATCACTAGCCCGTTGGTGGTGCCGGTCCTCCGGATCGCGGTCCCGTCGCGTGGCTCCGGGAGGGGTCGCCGAACAGTGGGTCACGTACCTCGGTCGGTGTGTCGCCCCGAACGTTGGTGCGGGCGAGCCGTCCAGTGGCGACACGTCCGGTCACGCACTGTCGGTGAAGCGAAATGTGTACTGTGATTAAACAAGTGAACGTCTTTCGCACCAGGGCAGCTAACACCATATGACAGGGAGTTATAGGGGTAGTGTTGTTACCGGTGGAGTGACAACGGTTTCGAGGCGGCGACGGACTGAACCCGCCACGGGACCAACCCCGAGTAAGCGGGGGAGGTAGGACCATGAACGACGGAACGAACCGACAGGATGCGATCGAACTGCTGCAGGAACTGGGGCTCAAGGAGTACGAAGCCAGATCGTTCGTCGCGCTCGCACGCCGGGAGAACGGCACGGCCAAGGACATCAGCGAGATGTCCGAGGTGCCGCGCACGCGGGTGTACGACGCGATCCGGGTGCTGGAGTCGAAGGGGTTAGTCGAGACCCAGCACACCAGCCCGCAGGTGTTCCGGGCGGTCTCGATCGACGAGGCCGTCAACACGCTTCGGACGGAGTACGCCGACCGTGTGTCGTCGCTCCGGAGCGCGCTCAGGGGGCTCGAACCCCCCGACGACGAGAGCGAGGACGTGACCCACGAGGTGTGGTCGCTGAGCGGCGAACAGGGAATCACCAGCCGAACCCAACAGCTGATCGAGGGCGCGTCAGAGGAGGTCGTGCTGGTGATCGGCCACGATGACACCTTCACTGACCGACTCGCGGCGGCGTTGCAGGACGCGGAGGACCGAGGCGTGACGGTGATCGTCGGCGCCGCCTCCGAGCCGCTCCGGGCGACGATCGAGGCGGCGCTCCCGAACGTGGAGGTGTTCGTCTCCGGGCTGGAGTGGCTCCAGCAGTCGTCGCTGCCCGGCGACACCACCGAGATCAGCCGGCTGCTGCTCGTCGACCGGCAGGCGATCCTCGTGAGTTCGTTCACCCGGAACAGCGAGTCGGGCCACGCACACGAACAGGCCGTCTTCGGCCGCGGGTTCGACAACGGGCTGGTCGCCATCGTCCGCCGGCTGATGGCGACCGGCCTGCTCTCGGAGGACGACCCGGTCGGTCAGCTCGCCGACCGGGGTTAGATCATCGCCGGCAGATCCCTGATCGACCCCTCGTCGGCGATCAGGAACGCGTCGTCGGCCAGCATCTCCTCGTCCGTCGGCAGCACCAGCACGCGGTGGGAGCCGTCGGTGGTGGTGCCGATCATGTCGAGTTCGACCGCCTCGTAGCCGAGGTCAGCGGGGTCGGGATCGTCGGGGGCGTCCCGCCAGTCGGCCGCGTACTCCCCCTTCATTGGACGTCCCGTTGGATTTCGACCGTCGCGTCGCCGTCGACGGTGATCGAGGTCACGCTGCCGGCGAAGCGGTAGGCGTCGAGGCCGCTGCCGACCAGCCCGATGACCTTGCCGTCCTGGGCGATGTCCTCGACGCGGTCCCAGCCGGTGCCGTCCTCGGTCGGCTGGCTGGCTGCCTCGTCGCGGACGACCGAGCCCGACACCGTGAACGTGTACGTCGTCACGTCATCGCCGTCGCCGTCGACGGTGATGAGGTTCGGACGGCCCGCGGCCGGGTCGTCGCTGTCGTTCGAGTCGTCGCTGTCGTCCGAATCGTTGCTGTCGTCGCTGTCGTTCGAGTCGTCGCCGTTGTCCGAATCGTTGCTGTCGTCCGAACCGCTGCTGTCGTCGCCGTTGTCGGTGTCACTGCCGTCGTCACTGCTCCCGCCGTCTGGGTCGTCGGCAGCGTCGTCCTCGCCGAAGCTGGACGGGTCGACCGCCTCGCCGTTGACCAGCACGTCGAACGCGTAGTCGGCGGGCGACGCCGAGAACGACAGGATGGTCCCCTGCACGAGGTAGGCGTCGCCGTAGCCGTCGTTGCCGGTGAAGCCGGAGACGGTCACCGTGCCGTCGCCGTTCTCGGTGACGGTGTCGCCGTGGCCCGCCGTGACCTGCGCCGAGGTTTCGTGCAGCTCCGCGGTGCCGTCGACGGTGAACTCGTAGTTCAGGTCGCCGGACTGCCGGGCGATCACTTCGACCACCTGCTCGCTGCCCGCGTCGCTGTCGTCCGACCCGTCGTCACTGTCGTCCGCGTTGTCGCTGTCGTCCGACTGGTCGTCCTCACTCTCCTCGCCGACCAGCTCGGCGAACGTCGTGGTCGTCCCGTCGAGCGACACGTCCACGGTCGCGCCCTCGGGGACGCTGTAGTCGACGACGCTGTTGTCGAATCGGAACGAGTCGAGCTCGTCGGGCGAGAGCACGCTCGTCACGGTGGTCGTGCCGTCGCCGTTCTCGCTGATCTCGTCGGTGTCAGGCTCGGCCTCGGGAGCGTACTCGACGGGGCCGTCGACCGTGAACGTGGCCTCGACCGTGCCGTCGTTCTCCTCGGTCGCGTGGAGCACGAGCGTGTGCGCCAGTTCCTCCTCGTCGTCGGCGGGCGGACTCGCGGAGCCGTCCCACGGGCCGATCCCCTCGCCGACGCCGGCGATCTCGTCGGCCGCGGCGTAGCCCGTGACCGCCGAGGGGAGCGGGAACGACACGCCCTCCTCCTCGGTGACGCCCGAGCCGTCGTAGTCGGGCTCGATGGTCCGGCTGCCGGAGCCGGCGACCGTACAGTTCTCGATGGTCACGTCCATCGACCCCCCGGACTTGTCCCGGACCAGGTCGCCATCGGACTCGTTGTAGAACGAACAGTTCCGGATCTCCACCGTGGAGCCGGCGGCCTCGTCGTGGAGCTCGATCAGGTCGGCGGTGCCGCTCACGTCGAGGTAGATGAACCAGCAGTTCTCGATGACCAGGTTCGCGGGGCTGCGGAGCCGGATCCCCCGCGAGTAGGGGTCGTTGGTGTCGTCGTTCAGGATGTCGTCGGTGACCGCGATCAGGCTGTTGCGGATGTAGGTCGTCTCGCTCTCGTCGGTGCCGTCGCGGTGGCCGACGCGGATGTTGGCGATGTTGTTGTTCACCGCCGCGCAGTTCTCCATCGTCACCGGCGGCTTGTCGACGTAGGCGCCGTTGTTGACACACCACGCCCACGCGGAGTTGCGGATCGTCAGCCGATCGTTCCCGCCGTCGGGCGTGTACAGCGCGCGGTCCTCGCTCTGCTGCCCGCCCTCGGGCCAGACGAACCCGTCGACGGTCGCGCCGGGGACGACGTTGATCCCGGATTTCGCCTCGGGGTTCGATCCCCGGACGACGACGTTCTCGAGGCGCCCGCCGATCGAGCCGTCCATCGTCCCGGACTCGAGGTTGAGCACCACGTCGCCGGCGCTCCCCTCGCCCACGATCGCTTCGCCGCTGCTGTTCTCGAGCCCGGAGCCGTCCCACTCGTACTCGCCGGCGGGGATCGTCACGTCGCCGCCCGAGAGATCCACGGGCGCCGCAGACGCGGTGCCGGAGAGCACGCCGACGCTCCCCAGCGCGACGGTCGCCCCCAGCGCCTTCATCACCGACCGCCGACCGTGGCCGTCGGTGGGCGCCGCCCCCTCGTCGACGCCGTTGGTAGTCCCGTCCTGTTCCGAATCGTCCTCGCCATGGCCGTGTGCCATGGACGGGTAGAACAGCATTACCGGAAAGTAGATTCTGACGAGGTGGGGGCCAAGCGGCGGTAAAACACCCCTACTTGTGGACTGATGGCTATCGACTGTCAACCGGATCACGACCGGATCTCGACCGGTCCCCGACCGGAACCGGTATGCGGCCCTTACCGTTCGAGCGGCGCGCGGCGACGGCCGGTAGGATCGTTCCAACTGGCGGGGCGAACTGGGCAACGGGAAGATACGACGGGTAGGAGCGCCGTACGACCGCGACCGAACGTCGTCGTCGTTCATCGCGATCGATACGGTCCGGGTAGGAACGTCGTACGGGCGCGACGCGCCGGCGACGGCCCGTCACCCTCTCCATAACAATTTCCGGGGGATGGGTACACGCCTCCGTGACAGACCGAGATCCGGGCGGAATGCGGACGCTCCTGGTCGGGCTCGACGGGGTCTGCCGGGAGGTCCTCGATCCGCTGTTCGACGCCGACCGGCTCCCCGCGCTGTCGTCGCTGTTCGACCGCGGGGTCGTCGGCCCCCTCGAATCGCAGATCCCGCCGTGGACGCCGAGCGCGTGGCCGTCGCTGTACACCGGCGTCAACCCCGGGAAACACGGCGCGTTCGACTTCCTGACGTTCGACGGCTACGACTGGGGACTGGTGAACCGCAGCCACGTCCGGGAGCACGCGCTCTGGGAGCTGCTCGATCGCCACGGGCGCACAAGCGTCGTCGTGAACGTCCCCGTCACCGGCCCACCACGATCGTTCGACGGGGCGCTCGTCCCGGGGTACGTGAGCCCGGAGGAGCCCACCTGCCACCCCGAGGGACTGCTCGACCGGATCGAGGCCGAACTCGGGGAGTACCGCGTCTACGCCCCCGAGGGGGTCGACGGCGACGAGGCGGTCGAGTGGTACCAACGCCTGACACGGATGCGGGGCGAGGCGTTCCGCTTCCTGGCCGACGAGTACGACCCCGAGTTCGGCTTCCTCCAGTTCCAGCAGACCGACACCGTGTTCCACGAGCGCCCGGAGGACGATGCGGCCGTCCGCGCGGTGTTCGAGGCCGTCGACGAGCAGATCGCCGAGACGCTCGACGCCTGCGACCCCGACCGCGTGATCGTCGCCAGCGACCACGGGATCGGCCCGTACGACGGCGCCGAGTTCCGGGTCAACGAGTTCCTCGCCGAGCAGGAGTACCTCCGGACGACGACCGGCGAGGGCGGGATGCCCTCCTGGACCGCGATCAAGGACGACGAGACGGCGACGCCGTCGACGAGCGAACGGCTGGTCGCGCTGGCGTCCAGCCTCGGCCTCAGCAGCCAGCGCCTCGGCACCCTCCTCGAACGACTGGGGCTGAAGGAGTTCGTGCTCCGGCACGTCTCCACGGACACGGTCCGAGCCGGGACCGAACGCGTCGACTTCCCCGACTCCGCGGCGTACATGCGCTCGCGGACCGAGCTCGGCGTCCGGATCAACAAGGCGGGCCGGGACCCCGACGGCGTCGTCGCGCCCGCCGAATACCCCTCCGTTCGGAACGACCTGATCACCGCGCTCGAGGCCGTGCGAACGCCCGACGGCGACCCCGTGTTCGCGGACGTCGCCCCCGCCGAGGAGTACTTCGAGGGGCCGTACGTCGACGAGGCGGTCGACATCGTCACCGTCCCCGCCGGGTTCGATCGCCTGCTCTCGGCGTCGCTGCGCGGCGAGCCGTTCGGCGACCCGTCCGAGGAGTGGAACCACAAACCGACCGGGATCGTCGCGCTCGCCGGCGAGGACGTCGACACTGCGGCGGGGCTTGACGAGGCCCACCTGTTCGACGTGGCGCCGACGGTGCTCTCCTCGCTCGGCGTCTCCCCCTCGACCCGGATGGACGGCGGGACGCTCCCGCCGGTGGAAGCGGAGCCCACGGACGCCTACCCGCCGTTCGACGCCGCCCCGGACAGTACCGACGACGAAGACGCAGTCACCCGCCGGCTCTCACAGCTCGGCTACATCGACGACGATGAGTATTGAGGTCACCACCACCGACGACGCGGAGCGATGGAACGAGCTACTGACCGACACCCCCCGGGCGACTGGGTTCCACCACGCCGCGGCGCTTTCCGTGCTGGAGCGCCACACCGGCGCGACGTGCCACCGCCTCGTCGGCTACAAGGGCGAGGAGCCGGTGGGCGTGTTCCCGGTGTTCACGACCCGGAAGGGGCCCGTGACCGTGGCGGTCTCGCCGCCGCCGAACGTGAAACTCCCCTACCTCGGCCCCCGGATGCTCGACCGCCAGCAGCTGAAGCGCCGGCGGGCGGAGAAGCGCAACCGCCGGTTCGTCGACGCCTGTCTGGAGTGGCTCGAGGCCGAACACGACCCCGACTACACCTCGATCAGGACCACGCCGGGGTACGACGATGTGCGGCCGTTCCTCTGGCAGGAGTACGACGCCACGCTGCGGTACACCTACGTCGTGGACATCGACCGCGAGCCCGACGAGCTGCTGTCGGCGTTCAGCACCGACGCCCGGAAGAACGTCACCGACGAGTACGACGTGAACTACGAACTGGCGGAGGGCGACGCCGACGACATCGACCTGATCGTCGAGCAGGTGCGCGAACGCCACGCCGAGCAGGACGAGTCGTTCGAGCTCGGGAGCGACCTGGTGCGGGACCTGTACGAGTCGCTGCCCGAGGGGGTGATCCGGCCGTACGTCTGCCGGATCGACGGCGAGTTCACGGGCGGGTTCGTGAACGTGGAGTTCGGCGGGCGGGGGATCTGCTGGATCGGCGGCGCGAAACCGTCGGTCGACCTGCCCGTCAACGACCTGCTGGACTGGGCGTACATCACCGACGCCCGGGAGCGGGGGGTGGAGAGCTACGACCTCGCCGGCGCGAACAACCCCCGGATCGCCCGGTTCAAAGCCAAGTTCGCGCCGGAGCTGGTGCCGTACTACGCGCTGGAAGCAGGGAGCCGGACGATGACGACGCTCACGAAGCTGTACGGCTCGCTCCGCGGGTGATCACGGCGCCGCCCGGTCGGGCTGGTGATCCCGGAGCCGCGCGAGCGCCCCCGGACCGACGAGATCGACCCCGTAGGCGTCGCCGACGCTCAGCGCGCCGGGGTCGAACCCCGCCGCGGAGACGACACGCAGTTCCTCGGGCGACTCCACCTCGGCGAGCACCGCCAGCAGCGCTGTCGCGGCGAGCTGCTCCCCGCCGGGATGCGTGAGGACGATCCGCCGGTCGGCCGCCCGTGCCGTCAGCACTCGCCCGCCGTCGATCGGTGTCGACAGGTCGCCGACACCGTCGGGCAGATCTGACTCGATCGCCCGGCCGTACGCCCGCCACGTCCGCGCGACCAGCCGGGCGAACGCCTCGCCGTCGAGTTGGGCGAAGCGCTCGCGGCTGTCGGCGCTCACGGGCCCCGGCGGCTCATCGCCACCCTCCGGCGATCGCGCTCCGGTCGGCGTCCGGCCCGCCGTCGTAGCGTTCGGGGTTGGCCGAGCAGTCGGGGCAGCGGTACACCTCGTCGCCGTTGTCGCCGAACACGCGGGCGAACCGGCTCGTCACGTGGCCATCGCAGTTTCGACACTGGGGCATACGTCTCCCCCAGTACTCCTCACGGGTTTCGTTATACGCCCATTATCGGCCGGGATCCCCGTCAACGGCCGGGTAAGCCGAGGCTACGCGTCTGACGGCCGGACACCGTGAGCGACTGCTTCGCGTTCTCACGGTCGTAGTTATCTCCTCACGACGCGTACGTCGGAGCATGAACCGCCCGCTACTCGCAGTCGCCCTCGCCGGCATCGTCCTGTTGGCCGGCTGTTCCGCACCGCTCCAGACCGCCACCGCGGCCGAATCCGACGACGCAACCACCGTCGTCACGACCGGGAGCGGGAGCGTAACGGCCGACGCCGACCTCGCAGTGCTCTCGCTGTCGGTCGTCGCCGTCGCCGACAGCGCCGACGCCGCCCGCAGCGACGCCGCGAACCGGTCGAGCGCGCTGGTCGACGCCCTCCGTGACGCGGGCGTCGACGACGACACGATCACCACCGCGGGCTACTCGTTGAACGCGCAGTACGACCGCGAGGACGCCGACCCCACGGAGTACCGCGCGGTCCACGCCTACCGCGTCGAAGTCGCCCCTGACGAGGCCGGGGCGGCTATCGACGCCGCCGTCGCCGACGCCGCCGCCGAAGTCTGGGGCGTGAGCTTCACGCTCTCGGCCGACACCCGCGCGGATCTGCGCGCCGAGGCGGTCGGGAACGCGGTCGCGGACGCGCGGGCCGACGCCGACGCTGCCGCCGACGCCGCGGGGCTGACCGTCACCGGCGTCGACCAGGTCGAAGTGGGCTCGACGCCCGTCTTCGCCGGCCGCACGCTGGAGTCCGCCGACGCGAGCACCGAGCTCCGCCCCGGCCCGGTGACCGTCGAGGCGACCGTCACCGTGACGTACCACGCCGAATAAACTCCCGCTCGTCGTCACCACCGCGGGTCGGTCACTCGCCTACGTCACGAGGTAGTACGGGTCCGAACCGAGGCGCTCGTCGAGCAGGGCGTCGACGGCGCCCGCGCGACAGCCCTGGATCCGGACGCCGCCCACGGACCGATCGAGCAGCGCGTCGCCGAGGTCTCGCTGCACCTTCTGCCGAGCGAACCGCCGCCAGTAGTCGTCGGTCGGGATCGAATGGGTGACGGCGTCGAGACGACCGTTCCGTCGGACCTTCCCCCGGAGCGCTGTCCGCGAGACGTAGGGAACCTCGTGGCGCACCTCGGCGACGTGGAACGCCGAACAGCGGAAGCGATCGGTGCCGACGTTCAGGTAGAGCACGTCTCGATCGTGGAGCTCGTCCCAGTAGCCGCCGGGCGCGTAGCTACAGTCGGCCCCGTCGGTCTCGAACGCGAACGCGTCGGCGCCGAGCAGCGAGAACACCGGATCGTCGGTGCGGAACGTGGCGTCCGCGAGGAAGCGCCGACCGAACGCCCCTACCTCCGGCAGCGCGCGGTCGAGGTCCACGAACCCGGACTCCCGGAAGGAGAACGTGAACCCGGGCGTGAGCACCGCGTCGAACGCCTCGAACAGCCCGTCCCGCAGGCGCTCGTACGGGTCGCCGCCGAACGCGGCCGCCACGTCAGAGAGCCCCGCGTAGACGACGACCGTGTCGGCGTCGTCAGACTGCGTCTGACTGCCCGAAGAGGTTCCCTCTTCGGCGTCGAACGACGAGAGCGCCTCGCGGAGCGCGTCCGGACGGGTCCGTTCGACCGTCGCCCGCCCGCGCCAGGGCTCCCGGAGCAGCGACCGGGCGGCGTGGGCGTACGCGCCGAGTCTACCCATCCAGCACCTCGCGGTACACCGCGGCCAGTTCGCGGGCGGTGCGGTCCCGGGTCAGCGCCCGAACCTGCTCGCGGCCGTTCGAGCGCTCGCCCCGGGCGAGCACGTCCGCGAGCGCGGCCGCGAGGCCCGTGTCGGTCGCGGCCGTCTCGGATGGAGTGACGCCGTCGAGGCGTTCGGGCACGTCGCCGACGGGGGTCGAAACCACCGGGAGGTTGCAGGCCAGCGCCTCCTTCACCGCGTTCGGCGACCCTTCGTGGTCCGAGGGCAGCAGCAGCGCGTCGGCGGCGACGAAGTACGTCGGCATCCGCTCGTGGGGGACGCCCGTGACCGCGTGGAGCGACACGTCCGCGTCCAGTCGATCCGCAGCGGCGTCGACGATCCGCTCGGCCCGCGGGTAGTTCTTCACCGTTCGCTCGCGAGCGTACGGGAAGAGGACGTGGTGGCCGTCGTCCCAGCCCAGTTCCGCTCGCGCTGTCTGCGGGTTTCCGGGCCGAAATCGTTCGGTGTCGACGCCGTGGGGGATCACCCGGCAGTCCGTCCCCAGTTCCGCGGCCATCGCCGTCGACATCACGACGACCCCGTCGGCCAGTCGGGCGCAGGCGCGGCTCACCGGGCCGAGCGTGCCGTAGAGGTCGGACCCCCACAGCGAGACGACCGTCGGGAGCCCCGCGAGCGCGAGCGCCGTCGGCGCGACGACCCCCTGGTTCGCGTGCACCACGTCGAACTCCCCGCGGACACGGAACGCGCTCGCGAGGTGACGGAGGTACTCCCGTGGGGAGCGTGACCGCTCGCCCGGGACGTGGTCGCCGGGCACCGCGAGCGTCGCACAGTCGACGCCGTGCGCCCTGAGCGCGCGCACCTGTCCCCGGTAGGCGGTGGAGTCGGCACTGGGGACCAGCTGCAGCACGCGCATCAGCTGACCTCCGGCACCTCAACGCCGCGCCACTCCTCGATCGCCGCCACGATCGCCGCCGCCGCACCCGTGGGGACGTCCGGTTCGCGCGACGGCTCGGCGACGGCTTCCTCGACCGCCGCCGTGATTTCGGCGGGCTCGGTTCCGGCGAGCACGTTCCGACCGTCACGCACCGTCTCGCGCCACTCGGTCCGGTCGCGCAGCGTCACACACGGCGTGCCGAGATACGCCGCCTCGCGCTGGACGCCGCCCGAATCCGTTGCGACCGCGGCGGCGTCGGCGAGCAGCGTGAGGAACTCGGCGTAGCCGACGGGGTCGATCAACCGGACCTGCTCGGCGGCCCAGTCCGCGTCGTCGAACGCCCGCAGTCGGTCGGCGGTCCGCGGGTGGATCGGCAGCACGACCGGCGCCTCAACGCGGGCCAGCCCCGTCAGCACGCCCCGGAGCGTCGCCGCGTCGTCGGTCGTCGCCGCGCGGTGGACCGTCGCGAGCACGTACGGCGACCTCGGCGCCGGGAGCCCGTCGGGGTCGCTGTCGCGGACCGCCGCGACCGCGTCCGCCCGGACGTCCCCGACGTCTCGGACGCCCCCCGTTACCCCCTCCGCGTCGAGCGCGGCGAGCGCGTCGCTCGTGGGCGCGAGGCGCAGGTCCGCGAGGTGGTCGACGACGACGCGGGCCCGCTCCTCGGGCATCCGCCAGTCCGCGCTGCGCAGCCCCGCCTCGACGTGAGCCAGCGGCGTGTCGGTGGCGACGGCCGCCATCGCGCCCGCCAGCGTCGACGTCGTGTCGCCGTAGACGAGCGCCGCGTCGGGGTCCCGGGCAGCCAGCAGCGGCACGAGTCGCTCGACGGCGCGGGCGATCTGCTCCCCGCGGGGGGCCGACCCGACGCCGAGGTGGTGGTCCGGCTGTGGGAGGGAGAGCTCATCGAAAAACGCCGCCGAGAGCGCGTCGTCGTGGTGCTGACCGGTGTGGACGAGCGTCGGGTCGTGGCCGGCCGCGGCGAGTTCGTCGATCACCGGCGCCGCCATCACGAACTCCGGCCGGACGCCAACCACCGAGCAGACGTTCATCGCCCCACCTCCGCCGGGCGATCGCCGTCGGCTGCGGGATCCGTCGCCGGCTCGCTTTTCTCCCCAGTGTCGACGCCCGCCGAAGCGGCCTGCTCCTCGATCACGTCGATGAGGAACGCGGTCACGTCGGTTTTCGCGTCGAGCAGGCGCTGCCGCCGGCGTTCCATCGTCTCGGTGGGCGGCGACCGCAGGAACTGGACGGCACAGTCGACGGCGTCCGCCTCCTCGGCGAACGAGCGCAACAGCCCGTACTCCTGCTCCAGCTCCCGGAAGTTGCTCATGTCGCCGTCGCCGACGAACGCGTTGGTCCGGACCGCCGGCGTGCCGAGCACGGCTGCCTCGGTCGCCATCGTCTGTGAGTCGCCGACGTAGCAGTCCGCGAACGCCAGCAGGTCGTGCATCGCTTCGGGCGGGACGGGCGCGGCGTACTCGGCCAGGTCGTCGGGCAACGGCGCCTCGCTGGTGACGTACACCGAGCCGTGGTCGGCCAGTCGGTCCACCAGCCGCCGCTTGCCCGCCAGCGAGAAGCCGCCGCGCCCGATGTCGTGGTGGGCGCTCCAGGAGACGAACCGGACGACTGCGTAGGGGGAACCGGGGTCGACACCGTGGTCGCGGAGCGCGTCGGGGGCGGGCGCGAACCGATCGGGGTGGAGGGCGGCGAGTTCGTGGAACCCGTCGTAGCGCCGCTGGTTCGGCACGTCGCGGTCGAACCCCGCGGGCGTACAGACGACGTCCGCGAACCGGTGGGTGAGCGCGGCGGCGACGCGTTCGTGCTCGCTGTCGTCGAACACCACCGCACGGGCGCCGACGCGGCGGGCGGCGTGGACCGCCGCGGGATCGACCTGGCTGACGACCACGTCCGGGCGAACCTCGCGGGCGATCTCGGTCAGGCCGCGTGTCCGCTCGATCAGCTCCCCGACCCGCGAGAGCGGCCCCGAGCCCGCGCGGGACGCGACGACGTACGGGAGGTCGGCGGCGTCGAGCAGCTCGGTCGTGACGTCCTTCTCCCGCGCGGCGACGCTCACGTCGTGGCTCCGGTCCTCAAGCGCCGTCGCTGCGGGGGCGAACAGGTGGACGAGCGCCGGGTGGGTCACGTCGAACAGGACCCTCACAGCTCCCACCCCGGGTCGCTCGGTGTCCCTCTGTGCTGGCTCCCGCCGACGCCCAGCCACTCCCGTGAGAGCCGCCACGCGAACGTCCGGAGCAGCAGCACGGAAACCCGCGTGGCGTACCGCCGGTAGTCGATCCCGCTCTCCTCGTCGCCGTACCGGCTCGCGTGGGGCACGTCGACGACCCGACGACCGTCGGCGTGGAGCCGCGCGAGGATCTCCGTCCCGTAGCCGTACCCCTCGTAGCTCGACTCGGGGTCGATCGCCGCCAGCGCGCCGCGGGTGACGGCGGTGTAGCCGTTCACCGGGTCGGTTAGCGTCCGGTAGCCCGACGAGAGTCGGCAGAGCAGCGTCAGCAGGCGATTGCCGAACAGTCTGAACGCGGGCATCTCGCGGGCGTGGGCGCCCTCCTGGAGCCGGGTTCCCGTGGCGTAGTCGGCGTCGCCCTCGACCAGTGGGTCGAGAAAGCGGGACAGCGCTGCGGTGTCCATCTGCCCGTCGCCGTCGATCGTGGCGACGAGCTCCGCGTTGCCCGACAGCGCCGCGAGGTAGCCGGTCGCGACGGCGCCGCCCGGCCCGCGGTTCTCGCCGTGCCGGAGCACGACCACGCGGCCCCGACGGGTGGCCTCGGCGACGCGGGGTGCGAGGCGCGGGTGCTGTGACGGATCGAACTCGTCGCCCCGGTCGGTCGGTGAGACGGGAGCCAACGCGGCAGCGCTGGTGCCGTCACTCGACGCGTCGTCGACGACGTAGACGCGGTCGACGAACGCCGGGATCCCGGCGACGACGTCGCCGACGAACTGGGCCTCGTTGTGGGCGGGCACGACGACTGCGACCGCGTTGTTCCGGTACATCAGGGGCGTCGGTAGACGACGTCGGTGTCCGGTTCGGGGTCGAACACGCCGGGGACGTCCACGACCGCCGGAGGGTCCCCCTCGACGGCCACGTCAGAGAGCATCAGCCCCTCGAACGGGCTGTGGCCGACCAGTACGGTCACGCCGTCGACGTCCTCGAACGGCCGCCCCGTCCGGATCGGGAACGGGAACGCCTCCGCCGCGCGCTCGGCGTCGACCAGCGGGTCGTAGCCGACGACGTCGACCCCGAGCACGTCAAGCTCGGACGCGACGGCCGCGGCCTCGCTCCCCGAGAGGTCGGCCACGTCGGGCTTGTACGCCAGCCCGAGCAGCAGGACCGTCGGCGGGTCCGGCGGTGGGGCGCTGGCCGCGGCCGTGCCACCGGAGCCGTCGGCGGCGATCCCGGGGTCCTCCCCCGGCCGCTCGGCGGGCTCGCGTGCGCACTGCCGTGTCGCGAGCGCGTCGACGGTCCGGTCCGCGACGCGTGCGGGGACCGCGTCGTTGATCCCGCGGGCGGTGTGGATCAGCGGCGTCGAGCCGCCCGCCGCGGCCACGCTGTCGGCGAACAGCTTCGGATCGTCAGGGAGGCAGGTGCCGCCGACGAGCCCGGGGCGGAAGCGGGGGACGTTCCACTTCGTCGCCGCGGCGTCGAGCACGCGGTCGGCGTCGAGATCCAGCGCGTCCAGCCCCGCAGCGAGCTCGTTCACGAGCGCGACGTTCACGTCGCGGTAGACGTTCTCGACACATTTCGCGGCCGCCGCGGTCGCGGGGTCCGCGACGACGTGGACCGAGTCGTACGTCCGCTCGAACAGCCGCGCCACCGCCCGCGCGACCGGTGCCCGCTCGGCCGCGACGAGCTTCGTCCGGGTGTGCTGCTCGCCCGGCGAGAGCCTGACCGGCGAGTAGGCCACGTCGAACCCCTCGCCGGCGTCGGGGCTAGCCGCCGCGTCGAGCGCCGGGGTGAACACCGCTGTCACCCCGCCCGGCGGAACAGTCGACTCGAGGACGACGGTCGTCCCGGGTGTGAGTCGGTCGCCGACGGTCCCCGCCGCTGCGCGGACCGTCGGGAGCGTCGTCCCGTCGTCGTACCGTGTCGGGACCGCGACGAACACCACGTCGGCGTTCTCGATACAGCCGGGGTCGGCGGTGAACGTGCAGTCGCTCCCGGCGATCCGGTCGTCGCCGACGCTGCCCGTGGCGTCGATCCCCTGGCGGTAGTCGTCGACGACCGACTGGTCGACGTCGTAGGCGGTGACTTCGAGTCCCGCGTCGTCGAGCGATAGCGCGCGGTGGAGACCGACGGTCCCGACCCCGACGACGACGGCCCGCCGTGGACGCGTGGCCGCCGCCGGCGCGGGTACGTCCGGGTTCGGTTCAGCCATCACGGCGACGCTCGGTGTCCGGGGTGTTTACTAGTCAGTTCGTAACCCCACGACGCCGGGGAGAAGGCGACGGCTACCGCTCGACTCGGTCGGTCCGACCGGCGGAGGCGCCGCGTCCCCGATACCGGCAGGCTGGACACACGCCCGTGGGCTTTTGCCCGTCTCACACCTCTCCCCGGTATGAGCGATCTCGATCTCGACTCCACACAGCTGGACCGCTACTCCCGGCACATCATCATGGACGACGTGGGGCCGGAGGGCCAGAGCGATCTGCTCGACGCCGAGGTGCTGGTGCTCGGCGCGGGCGGGCTGGGCTCGCCGATCATCCAGTACCTCGCGGCGGCGGGGGTCGGTACGCTCGGCATCGCGGACGACGACGAGGTCGAACTGTCGAACCTCCAGCGCCAGACGATCCACGGGAACGACGACGTGGGGCGGAAGAAAGTCGACAGCGCGGCAGAGTTCGTCGAGAACCTCAACCCCGACGTGACCGTCCGGAAACACGAGATGCGCGTCGAACCGGAGAACATCGAGGAGCTCATCGACGGGTACGACTTCGTCGTCGACGGGACGGACAACTTCCGGACGCGCTACCTCGTCAACGACGCCTGTACGCTTGCGGGGATCCCGTTTTCCCACGGCTCGATCTTCCGGTTCGAGGGGCAGGTGACGACGTTCACCGACGCCGACGACTCGCCGTGTTACCGCTGTATGTTCCCGGAGGCGCCGCCGGAGGGGATGGTCCCCAACTGCGCGACTGCGGGCGTGCTCGGCGTCCTCCCCGGCACCGTCGGCAACATCCAGGCCACCGAGGCCGTGAAGTACGTGCTCGACGAGGGCGAACTGCTGGACGGCGAGATGGTGTTCTACGACGCCGCCAACATGGAGTTCGACAAGGTCGAGATCACGAAGAAAGCGGACTGCCCGGTCTGTGGCGACGACCCGATCGGCTCGATCCACGAGGTGGAGTACACCGCCTCCTGTGCCATCTCGCGGGAGGACGACCCCGAGGCCTCGGCGGACTGAGGCGGCGAACTAGCGGTCGACCACGCGAACGACCTCCTGCTCGAACCCCTCCTCGTCGCCCTGCCAGCGCCACGAGCCGAGGTAGGGGTAGCCGTCGAACGCACAGATCGCGTAGGAGTAGCCCGGCCACGCCGCCCGCTCGGCGTCGGTCTCGCTGGGCTGGGTGGGGCCGGCGGGGTGGGTGTGGTAGAAC
The DNA here is from genome assembly GCF_002025255.2 of Halolamina sp. CBA1230. Classification (GTDB taxonomy): domain Archaea; phylum Halobacteriota; class Halobacteria; order Halobacteriales; family Haloferacaceae; genus Halolamina. The sequence continues at coordinate 178,005 of NZ_CP054588.1, read as the reverse complement.
CCGACGACATCCAGCCCCGAATCTTCGATCTCCTCGATGACCGCTAGCTGTTCCTCCGGGTCGATGTAGTACCGGATCTCGGGCGTGTCGGCGGCGTTCTCGGTCGGATGGGCCTCGAGAACGGTGCTCTCCGCCTCGCCGTACTCGCCGGCGAGGACGCCGCAGGCCTCCTCCGGGGCGCCGTCGTACCCCGCGTAGACGACGTCGTCGTACGCCTCGCGTGCGAACTCGATCATGGCCCCCGTTCGCCGGGCGGGGGGAAAACCCCGGCGTCACCGGCGCCGTCGAGGGTGGGCAGCCGACAGGGCGCGTCGTTGACCGGGGCGGCGATTGCCGCCGCCGGGCCGCTTTTTCCCGTCGCTATCGAACCGCGCGTATGGCCGAAATCAAGGTTCCTGCAGTGCTCGGCGAAGGCGGGACGGAGACCGTCGACGTCGAGGGCGAGACGGTCGCGGACCTGTTCGAGAACCACGCCGACGAACACGGGCCGGCGCTCCGGGACAGCGTGATCGAGGACGGCGCGATCAAGGAGTTCATCAACGTCTACGTCGACGGGAGCGAGGTCGACGGGCTCGACACCGCGGTCGACGACGACAGCCGCGTACGCGTGATCCCCGCCGCCAGCGGCGGCCGGTAGCACGAGAATTGGCCCTGCTGAAATCTTACAGAAGTACAAGGCGAAAGCCCACGGCTTTAGCCGTGGGATGAAGCCGACAACAGGGAAACAATCCACGCTCGGTAGCCGGCGTGGATTTCCCACCGCCTAGATCGCGTCGTCTCCCTCCATTCGCCGCGCTCCCTGCAACAGCAGTCCCTTCCACGTCAGTCCATGCTTCTTCTTGATCCGCTTCAACTCCTCGTACTGCTCATCGTCGTCCATCTCGATGTATATCTTGTTCGTTTCGCCCATACTAAACACATATATACCCAATCTATATATTGGTTCGGGAGCTACACATTTGTACGGCGATGAAGCGCGTCAACGAGTTCGAGGTACACCCGCGCACACCCGAACAGCGTGAGGCACTCCTCGAACTCCTCGACGCGTCAGCCGCACTCTGGAACGAACTCACCTACAACCGCCGCCAAGCCTTCTTCGACGGCAATTCGGTCTGGCGCGCCACCAATCCCAGCGACCGCTACAAGGACGTACTGGGCAGTGCAACAGCCCAGCAAATCCCCCGCAAGAACAGTGAGGCGTGGCGGTCGTTCTTCGCCCTTAACGAGAAATACTACGACGGCAATCGCGGCGGGAAGCCATCGCCACCCGGCTACTGGGGCAACGAGGACGACGGCAGAGAGCTGCGGACGTACATCCGCAACGACCAGTACACCCTCCAGTGGGGCAACCGAAGCCGCCTCGAAATTCCCGTCGGAAAGGCATTGAAAGACGAGTACGACATCACCGGCAGACTCCGCCTCGAAGCCTGCGGCGACCCGAAGTGGCGTGGGGAACAAGGTCGGTTGGAACTGGTGTACGACGAGGCCCGCGACAGGTTCAGGGCACTTCAACCCGTCACAGTTCCCGATTCTCGACGGGATTCACCACTGGCCTCCCACGAGGCCGCCTTGGACGTGGGTGCGAACAACCTCGTCGCCTGCACCACTACAGCTGGCCAGCAGTTCCTCTACGAGGGCCGCAGTCTCTTCGAGCGGTTCCGCGACACCACCGAGGAGATCGCCCACTACCAGTCCAAACTGGACGATCAGCGGCGGACGAGCAAGCGCATCGACCGCCTGTACCGACAGCGGACGGAGCGGCGAAACCACGCGCAGGACGCGTTGGTGCGTGATCTCGTCGAACGGCTGTACAAGGAGGGCGTCTGTCGGGTGTACGTCGGCGATCTGGAGGACGTACTGGAGACGCACTGGAAGTGCGTGGTGAACGAGAAGACCCACAACTTCTGGGCGTTCTCACGGTTCACCGACCGCCTCGAGTGCGTGTGCGAGGAATACGGCATCGAGGTCGTCGAGAGGTCGGAGTCGTGGACGACACGAGAGTGTCCGGAGTGCGGCGAGCGCGAGGAGACGCACCGGAACGGGGACGTGTTCCGGTGTACGGCGTGTGGATTCGAGGGACACAGCGATTTGAAGGCGAGCCGCGTGTTCCTCGACCGCGAGACTGGTAGTGAAGGTGGGCCGATGGCCCGGCCCGTGCGCTTCGAGTGGGACAATCACGAGTGGCGGCCCGCCACAACCGCCCCGCCTGTCCGGCGGGCAAATCCCAAAGAGGAACGCACAGACCGGAGTACCCACCACGAGGTGGGAAAAGTTGCCTCCTGGAGTTCGGCCTAGCCGAAATCCCCACCGGAGGAATCCCACCCCTTCAGGGGTGGGAGGAGGTCAAGTCCTTGACCCGCTCCAAGGCTTCTGAGTCCTCGATTACGATTCCCTCTGCCAGCACTTCGTCGATGCTGGCTTCGGCGTTGGCGTGATCCAGTGCCGACGGTACGGATTCAACAAGCACCTCAAACTCGTATCGGTTCCCTTGTTTGCCGAACCGCTGTTCCCCGAGGTTGCTGGCGATGTCCGTCGCCGTACGCCGGGCTTGCAGGAGATCCTCGTCGTCATCGATCAGGATCCAAATGTCGATGTCGGACTGCCTGTCTGCCTCACCCCGGGCGACGCTCCCGAACACCAACAGGGCTGAAAACGACGGTACCTTCGTTCGAGCTCGATCAGTGTACTCTCGTATCGGCTCACGGAACTCATCCTGTGGTACTGCGAACAGCGGTTCATCCGGGATTGTCACACTGTCGCGGTTCAGTTGCACGTTCCGACTGCGCCCGCTTTCGTCGACGGTAACTAGATCCAACTGCTGGAGTAGGTCGACCGCTCGCGTCGTCGTCTTCGAGCCGTTATCCGTGATTTCGCGGAGTTGACGGACGGTGAACTCACGAAATGGGTTGCGAGTAAGCAGCTCGAGGACGTCCTCCATTGCCCCGTACCGGAACACCTGCTCTTCGCCGAAGGGGAAGGGAACGTGTAGCTCTATGCTGTGCTCTCCCTCAGTGTCCATGTACACTTTTAGTGTCCAAAAAGGCTAAAACGTTTCGCCACGTTTTCGCTCCTCTGCGACAGGTCTGACATCCTCCCACGACTGAAGTCGTGGGCTTTCTCCTCGAACCTGGTCAGTTCTCGCCGTCCAGGTACGCCTCCCAGAGCGGGATGTCGGCGTACTTGTCCCCGCGGTCACAGAGCGGGATCACGACCACGCTGTCGGCGTCGAGCCCGTCCTCCTCGTGGAGTTGGTGGACCGCCTGCACGCCCGCGCCGCTGGAGGTGCCGACGACGAACTGGCCGTCGACGCGAAGGTGTTCCCGCACGGTCGATTCGTCGTGCTGGCCCGTGTCCCGGATGGGGATCTCGCGGTCCTGGAACCGATCGCGGAGCTCGCGGGCGCGCTCGTAGGCGGCCTCGGTGTCGACGTACAGCTTGTCGTCGAGCACCGCCTCGTCGTACGTCCCGGGGTGGTAGTGATCGCCCGAGCGAAGATACTTCAGCCCGTCAATCGCGTGCAGCGGGTTCGCCGGCTCGAAGCCGATTACGTCCACATCGCCGCGGTCGTGGAGCCCGCGTCCCGTCCCGGTGACAGTACCGCCGGTGCCGACGCCGGCGACGAAGTGGGTCACCTCGCCGTCGGTCGCCTCGTAGATCTCCGGCGCGGTCGTGCGCTCGTGGGCGCCGGGGTTGTCGGGGTTCTCGTACTGGTTCGGCCGGTAGTAGCGGTCGGGGTGCTCGGCGATCAGCTCCTCGCAGCGCTCGATCACCGCATCGTACCCCAGGTCGGCGTCGACGACGTGGATCTCCGCCCCGGCGTCCCGGATCGCGTCGAGTTTCCCGCCGCTGGCGTTGTCGGGGACGACGATCTCCACGTCGTACCCCCGCGCGGTTGCGACCCGGGCGAGTTCGCTGCCGGTGTTGCCGCTGGACGGTTCGATCACGGTACGGTCGCCGTCGAGGTCGCCGCGTGTCTCGGCGCCGTCGAGCATCTCGCGGGCGATCCGGGACTTCACCGAGCCGCCGCCGTACTCCGCGGCGTAGAGGTTGAACCACTCGGCTTTGCCGTAGACGGTCGCTGGCACGTCGACGGCGAGTTCCACCAGCGGCGTCCCGCCGATGGTGGACTCGTCGACCGTGGGATCGGACATACCCGGGGTAGGCCATGGGGAGGTGAAGGTTCTGACGTAAGCGGTGCCGATCACGGCCAGCGAGCTACCACACGCTCCGTCGCGTGGTCGCCGAGTCCACGCCGTGATAAAGATACGAGCGCATACCCCCGTCTTTAGGCGGGGGTCAAGCGGACAATAGCCTACACACCCACCGACGACGTCACAGCTGGATTTCCCACCGTTCTACCGGCAGTATTAAGACGCCGACGGACTATAGTGTACAATACGGATGAAGACCACACGGCACGCGACCTACACCCTCAACTACCACATAGTGTGGTTGCCGAAGTACCGGCAGCCGGTACTCGTCAACGAGGTCGCCAGCCGTGTCCGGTCCATCCTCCACGAAATAGCCGACGACAAAGGCGTCGAAATCCTCGAGCTCACTGTACAGCCCGACCACGTTCACCTGTTCGTCAGTAGCCCACCCAAGAACGAACCGGCGCTCCTCGCCAACTGGTTCAAGGGTATCTCCTCGCGCAAGTACAACCACCGATTCGCCGACCACGACGGCGAGAAAATCGGCTGGGCGCGAGGATACTACGCAGGGACCGCCGGGCACGTTTCGAGTGAGACGGTCGAGAACTACATCCAGCAACACAAGGAGGGCGATTCGTGACCGAACTCACGAAGACGCTGGAACTCAAACTTGTGGAGCCGAACGCCCACAAGCGGCGGAAACTCCGAGAGACGCGAGAAGCGTACCAGCGCGCCCTGCAAGACGCCTTCGACGACCGATGTACCACCCAGCCCGAAGCGAACGACGTGGTGGTCAACTACGACCTGAGCGGGTACGCGAAAAACGCGCTCAAGAAGTACGTCCCACAGTTGACGACGACGTACAACGCGGGCGAACTGCACGACGATCACCCGGTCCGATTCACCAACGACGGGGTACGACTTGACCATAAGCCCGAGAACGCCATTGAGTGGTACGTCAAAATCCCGCACCACGAGGACTACCACCTCTGGATGCCAGCACAACCGAATCCCGAACAGCGAGACTGGCTGGAAGCGTTGCACGCGGGAGACGCCACGATGGGCGAGAGTCGGCTGTTCGAGCGGGACGGGACGTGGTATCTCCACATCACCGCCACCCGCGACGTGGAGGAACGCTCCGAGGTGTCCGCCGAAGAACGGACGCCCATCGGAGTGGACATCGGGGAAGCGTCACTCGTCACGGTGTGTCACCGCGACGACCACGGTTCGCCGACCGCGCCCGAACTGTGGGCCGACGAGGGGAAGACCGTTCGTCGGCTCCGCAAGACCTACTTCACCGCCAAGCGCCGACTCCAGACGCGCGGAAGCGAGCGTATCGCGGAGTCATTCGGTGACGACCTGTGGAACCAGATAGACGACGTGTTCCACCGCGTTACCCGCGAAGTCGTGGAGTACGCGGAGTCCGTCGAGACCCCCGTTCTCGTTCTGGAAGACCTGACGTACATACGGGAGTCGATGGACTACGGCGACTTCAGGAACCGGCGTCTCCACGGATGGGGATTCGCCAAACTCCACGCACAGATACGCTACAAGGCCGTCGAGAAGGGGATTCCCGTCGAGACGGTGAACCCGCGCAACACGTCGAAGGAGTGCCACGCGTGCGGTGAGGGAGGATATCGCCCGCGACAGGCGACGTTCACGTGTCCGAACGACGCGTGCTGGATGGGTGAGTACCAAGCGGACGTGAACGGCGCGATAAATATCGCAGACCGCTACCTCAGTGGAGAGAGCCATTCAAGAGAACACACGGATGGCGATGACTCGGCTGAGGATGGGGGGCGTTTGACCGCCCCACAAGACAGCCAAGCCGATGCTGAGACCCAGCAAGAGACGCTTGGAACGAATGCGTCTTGAAACCGGAGGGTCGGTTCGACCGGCCCGAAATCCCGTGGTGGGATTCCCGCGTCTTTAGGCGCGGGAGGAGGTCAACGTGCCGGTCCGTCGGAGAAAGAGGAGAGGAGTGTGGGCGACGAAACCGCTATACGCGCAAACGGCCAACCCCGGCACATGAGTCACGCAGACTGGGAGGACGTCGTCGACTCCCCCGAGGAGCTCGACGACGAGACCGCGGAGTCGCTGCTCGAGGGGGCGGCGGCGGTCCAAGACATGACCGGCGAGGTGTGCCCCTATCCGCAGATCGAGGCCAAGAAGGCGATCCAGCGCCTCGAGTCGGGCGACCTGCTCGTCCAGGAGACTGACCACGTCCCGAGCACCGAGAACGTGCCCAAGTCCGTCGAGGGCGAGGCCGAGGCACAGGTCTGGCGCAGCGGCGACGGACTGTACCGCATCTTCCTCCGGAAAGCGTAATGGTCGACGAGATTACTCCCGACGAGGTCGAGGAGAAGCTCGACGAGGACGGCGTGCAGGTCGTCGACATCCGCCCGCCCGCCGAGTTCGAGGCGGGCCACATCCCCGGCGCGATCAACATCCCGATGTCGGAACTCCCCTCCCGCGTCGACGACGTGGAGTGGGGCGACGACGTGGTCGTCGCCTGTCCCATCGGCCAGTCCTCCGTACAGGCCGCCCGGCTCATCGACTCCTTCGAGGACGTGAGCGAGGACGACGAGGTCCGGAGCATGGCGGGCGGCTACGAGGCGTGGGAGTACGAACTCGAAACTGGCGACGAGTAGCGCGGCCGGGATCGACGTTTCCGCCGACGGACCCGTCACGCATAGCGAGGCTGCTCGGACGGACGAACCTGTGGGGGTCGACCGTCGAACGAGGATTCACGGAATATACCCGCCGAAGGAGATATATCACGTCAGCCCCAACCCGTTCGCATGGAAGAACCGCGTCCCGAGCGTCGCGCCGACGAGCGTGCGGAGCCGCCGGATTTCGACGCGCTCTCCGATCCCGCGGAGCTGGTCCGCGGCGGTCGGACGCGCGAGGACTTCCTGGACGCCGTCCTCGGGCTCTCGGAGCCGGCCTCTGTCAGCGATATCGCCGACCGCGCGGGTCACGGCGTCGACGCCGCGCGGGAGTATCTGGAGTGGTTCGAGCGGATGGGGATCGTGACCCGGGTCACGGAGTCGCCGGCGACCTACGAGCGGAACCAGTCGTACCTGAACTGGCGGCGTGTCCAGCGGCTCCGGGAGGAGTACACGACGGAGGAACTGCTCACGTTCCTCGAGAGCGAGACCGAGCGTGTCGACGCGTTCGTCGACGAGTACGGGGTCGACTCGCCCGACAAGGTGTCGATCTCGGAGCGGACGACCGGATCGGACCGTTCCGTCTCGGCGGTCTGGGCGGAGCTCTCGGAGTGGCGGACTGCCCGCCGACACGTCCAGCTGCTCGAGCGGGCGCTCTCGCCGGACCGCGACGACGCCTCGGACCGTCGAGCCACGGTATGAGCGGCGGGGACGACCGCGAGGCGGCGCCGCTCGACGCGGACCGCCTCGACGCCGTCCACGAGCGGCTGGCCGCCGGCGATCGGTTCGTCAGCGTCGACCGAGAGCCGTCGTACGCGCCCGAACGGGTCGTCTGCGTCTACGACCCGCGCTACTACCCGGCGAGCGTCGAGGCGGCGCGACTGGAGATCAGCTGGTACGAGAACGGCGATTTCTCCATCCACTACCACGAGGACCACCCCGACGGCAAGTTCGACCACCGCTGGGACAGACACCCCTCGAGCCACAACGAGCGGGATCACGTCCATCCGGGACCGGACGCGCCGACGCCCGGGGACGACGACGCACACCCCGACGACTGGCGTGACGTGCTCGCGGCCGTGCTGCGGGAGGTCGAGACCCGGCAGCGCGACTTCTGGCAGTGACACGTTTTCACCACCCAGCCGTAGCCACCGCTACTCGATCGATCCGTCCGGACCGGTACACCTTTTAGCTGCGTCACCGACGACCCGAGCGAAGCGTCGATGTTCCGCCGGCTCTCGATTCGTCCGGTGTTCGATCCGACCGCGCCGCCGGCCGCGCGGCGGGCCCGATAGCCGCAGCACTCGGGTTCGCTCCGCTACCGGCGCGGTAGCCGCAGTTCCTCGATCGAACACGCCAGATGCCTAACGCCACCGAGCCCCCGCTACACCGGGGCTCACACGACGCCGCACCGACTCCCGACTCCCAGTCGCATCGCTCGCGTCCGCCGGGACGTGAACCGAATCCGCCGCGCGATCGAACCGGGGGTGATCGGCGGTGATCCTGCCCGCCATCGGGCGGGACCACCCGCTCCGGGCCAACCGCGACTTCCGGCGGTTCGTCGCCGGGCAGTTCGTCACGAACGCCGGGGACAGCCTCTACACCGTCGCGGTGCTGTGGCTCGTGTTCGAACTCAGCGGCTCGACGACGCTGGTCGGCGTCGCGAACGCGATCCTGCTGCTCCCCTGGCTGCTGCAGGCCGTCGCGGGCCCGGTCGTCGACCGCTTCCCGGTCAAACCCCTGCTCGTCGGCTCGCAGGTCGTCCAGGGCGTCGTCGTGCTCGTCTTCCCGCTCGCGGCAGTGGCGGGGCGACTCGACGTCGACCTCCTGCTCGGGGTCGTCCCGATCCTGATGCTCGCGACGCTGGTGATGGGGCCGATCGAGGCGACGCTGGTCCCCCGGATCGTCGCGGACGACCGGCTGTCACAGGCCAATTCCGCGCTCGCGACGGTGACGCTCGGGCTGGACATGCTGTTCGACGCCGTCGGCGGCGGGCTGATCGCCCTGTTCGGCCCGACGGCGCTGTTCCTCGCGGACGCGGTCACGTTCGCGCTCGCGGCACTGCTGTTCGCCCGGATGGGCGTCCCGGAGGTCGCGCCCGACGACGCCGGCGCCTCGGTTCGCGCGGCGCTGCGGTCCTACGCGGACGACATGCGCGAAGGCGTGGAGATCCTCCGTGGCACGGCGTTCGTCGAACTCGTGCTCACGACGGCGGTCGCGAACTTCACGACCGGTGTGACGCTCGCGGTGCTGCCGGCGTTCGGCGACGCCGTCGGCGGGCCCGCGGCCTACGGCCTCCTGCTCGGCGCGCTCGGCACGGGGCGGCTGATCGGCTCGGTTGTCGGCCCGCGTTTCGAGGGCGTTCGCTACGGCGCGTTCCTGATCGTCGGGAACGGGCTGGGCGCCTGCGCGTGGCTCGCGTCGGTGCTCGCCCCGTCAACGGCGCTCACGGTCGGGCTGTTCGGGCTCGCATGGGTTCCGATCGGCGTCAGCGGCGTGCTCACGTCGACGCTGAACCAGCGACTGTTCCCGGCTGACCGACTGGGCCGGGTGTCCGCGATCAAGGGTACCGCCTCGGGCGCGACGCTCCCGCTGGGCTCGCTGCTCGGCGGCGCCGTCGGCGACGCGATCGGTCACGGGACGACGATGGCGCTCGCCGCCGCCGGGTTCGGGTTCACCGCCGCGTACGTGTTCCTCCGCCCACGACTGCGCCGGCTCCCGACCGTCGCGAGCGCGGAGCCAGCGGATTTCGACGTGGCGGTGGTCGACGAGCGGTAGGGGTCGGCTCTCGCACCGCCCGTCGTCGCTCCGCCGACGGGCGTTGATTTTTCAACTCGGAACGAGGGACGGAACAGATCCTTCCCTTCGCCATCAGGTAGTTTCCGGTGAATCGAACCGAACGGAACGGGCCGACGAGCACTCATGGCGTCGGGGGACGGAGGAGGGGTATGGAGCACGATTCGTCGACGCAAACTGACGAGCGGGAGGACCGACGGCGGACTGGCCGCGGCGAGCCACGGCGCCGAGTTCGACGGGCGTCGACCTCGCCTCGGCGGCGGTCCGGATCGGCGACCGCCGCCGTTCGAGGTGCGCGATCGACCGGTCGGTATCGGCACGAGGACGCGATGCGGCGGGCGAGAGACGACTCCGCGTCGGCACACGAGCCCCCCGGGTTCGGCGGGCACGACCACTCGCGCGGGCTGGCGTGGTTCCTCGGCGTGTTCACCAGTCGCGGCCGGGCGCCGCTCACGGCGAGCGGGCTGCTCTGGCTGTTCGTCTACGTCGGCTGGCGGGGTGGGTTCCTCGACGTCGACGCGGTGCTGTGGCTGGCCGCGGGCGTCGTCCTCGCCTCCCACGTCCTCGCGGTCGGGCAGTATCCGGACGGCAGAACGGGAACACCGGACCAGCACGGGTCGTCCCGGTCGCGGACCGACCGCTACCCCGACGCGAGCCGGTAGGTCTTGCCGTCGCCGCCGCGTTCGGTCTCGATCAGGTTGTAGTGTTCCAGCTTGGGCAGGTGGGTCTTCCGCAGCCCCCGGAGCGTGATGGGGTCGGGGTGTTCCTGCTCGTACTGCTCGTACAGCTCCTTCTGGATCAGCGGGCCCGACGCCTCGATACACTCGTACAGCACGCGCTGGTGGTCGTTGAGCTTCGAGATCGTCTTCTGCCGCACCGCGGCCTCGGCGTCGAGCACGGCGTCGTCGACGAGCCGGGGCGGAATCGTCGACAGCCCCTCGCGCTCGGCTTTGCGCGCGGCGACCCTGAGCGCCGTGATCGCCTGTCGGGCGTCGCCGTCGACCAGTTCGGCGATCCGATCGAGCGTCGGCCGGTCGACGGCGCCGGGCTCCAGCCCCTCCGCCGCCCGGCGGTCGAGGATCTCGGCGGTCGTGTCGACGGTGTAGCGGTCGAACTGGACGCGGTAGCCCACGGAGACCCGGGAGTGGACGCGCTCGTCGAGGCGGGCGAGCAGGTCGACCTCGCGGTTGGCGATACAGATCCACGCCAACCCCGGGACGGAGTGGAGGTCGTACAGCGTCCCGGGGTCCTGGAGCTGGTCGACCTCGTCGAGGACGATCACGCTCGGCGAATCGATCCCGTTCTGGAGCGTGTCGATCAACTCGCGGGCGGCGACGTTCTTCGGCACGGCGGCGCCGGCGAGATCCTTCGCGGCGCGTTCGAGCACGCCGCTCCGGGTGTAATCCTTCCAGCAGTTGATGTAGGCCGTCGGGACGCCATGCACCGCACGCCGGAGCTCCCGGACCGCCGCGCGGGCGACGGTGGTCTTGCCGGCGCCGCTGGGGCCGAACAGGAAGCAGTTCTCCGCGCGGGCGCCGTCCTCGACGGGCGTGAGCGCGTCGGTCACCTCGTTCATCTGACTGTTTCGGCCGACGATCTCGCGGGGGAGATGTTCGTCCTCGAAGACCGTCCCGTCTCGCAGCATCTACCCGACACTGTTTCGGCCTGCGGTGATAAGTGGACCCCCGAACGTTCCGGTCGGTTCCGGTCGGGCCGCGAACGGCGCGAAACGTTTCGATACAACCTTGACTTCCTCCCACCCCTGAAAGGGTGGGATTCCTCCGCGTGGATGATTCAGGCCGTGCCTGAACCAGCACCGGAGGCAAGTTTCCCCCTGTGCAGGGTACTCCGGTCTGCAGGTTCCTCTTTGGTCTGTTGATCCCGCCGTCGCCAACGGTGATCGTCCCACTCGAGGCGGGCCACGTCTCCATGTGCCCTCTCCGTCGTGTTCTCTCGAGAGACCGCGGGCCGAGCCATCGACCCATCATCTGCGTGTTCCACCAACAGGTTCTCCGACGCCGCCAAATCACTGTGCCCCTCAAAACTGCAGTCGTAGCACGTGAGCAGATCACCCTCTCGATGGACGTTCCCCGCGCCACACTCCGGACACCTCGAGGATGAACCGGACTCGGAAACCTCTCGCACAGAGATGTCGTACTCGCCCTCTAGGACTTCTCGGAGACGCCGACGGAACCGACCGTGGCTCCAGAACTGGTGTGTCTTCTCGTTCACTACGGCACTCCAGTGCTTCTGCAGCACGTCGCCGAGGTCGCCGGCGATTACCTCACTGACACCCAGTTCCGCGAGCCACTCCGCGAGGTCGCGGACAAGAGCGTCTTGGAGGTGGTAGACACGCTCGGTGCGCCGGCCATACAGCTTCCGGATGCGCCGACTTGACCACGTGCCATACGCGAGGTCTTGTTGCAGGGCGGCGATTTGTTGGGTAGTTTGGCGGAAGCGTTTGAATTGGGGGCGTGCGTGGTAGAGGCGCTGGTGGCCGGTGGTGGTGGTGACGGCGACGAGGTTGTTGGCGCCGATGTCCAAGGCTGCCACCGCCCCGTCGTCGCCCGAGGTGGTGGCCAGTGATTCATCATCCCGTCGTAGGACAGCATCTTTGACGGGTTGTCGTGCCCTGAACGCTTCAGCACTTTTGTCGTACACCAGTTCCAACCGACCTTGCTCCCCACGCCACCGTGGGTCGCCTTGTGCTTCGAGTCGGAGTCGCTCGTGGTAGCCGAGACCGTACCTCTCTTTGAGGTCGTGACCGACCGGGATCTCCAACCTGCTCCGTTCGCCCCACTCCACCGAGTACATATCGTTGCGCACGAGGGTCTGAAGGGTGCGTTCGCCGCTGTCTTCGTCCTTCCAGTAGCCGGGCGGCGAGGGGCGTTCGCCATTTTCGAGGAGCTTGAAGAACGACCGCCACGCCTCGTCGTTGCGGCGGATGATCTGTTGGGCGGTGGCACTGCCGAGGACGCCCTTGTACTTCACTCGGTATTCGTCGGCGTCGACGCTCCAGACGTCTTGGTCTTGGAAGAAGGCTTGGCGGCGGTGGTAGGTGAGTTCGTTCCACAGTGCGGCGGACGCATCAAGCACCTCGTAGAGAATCAGCTTGTCTCTCTCCTGAAGGGGGCTGACTCGGAAGGTGTTGACCCGCCGCATGACAGCGATTACTGTGTGGCTCTTTGGTTGTAAAGGCTGCAGATGCGGTGGGAATCACCGCCGGGCGATGAGGCGGTGGATTGTTGATCGGGAGTGTCCGCTCACACCCACCCCTAAAGGAGTGAGCTTCCGCTCGCTACGTGTCACGCAGATCGCGGCCGCAGTGGAGCCGCCGTCCGTGGAGCCGATCTGGGCGGTAGCGGCGGGCTACAGTCGATACGACGAGTCGGATCCGCTGGAGCACCCAACCAGACAGGAACTGCACGACACGGTCACCAGCACACCCGGCCAGTCGGTGACGGCGATCGCTCGGGACGTCGGCGTCCCCGTCTCGACCGCCCGGTACCACGTTCGGGTCCTCGAACGTGAGGATCTGGTCGACCGACAGCGTATGGACGGCCGCGCGCGGCTCTACCCGGCCGGGTTCGAGGACGACCCCGAACTCGCCGCCGCGCTGACGGCACCCGCCGCGATCGTCGACGCGGTCCGGACGGCCGAACCGGTGTCCGTGACCGGGCTGGCAGCGAGAACCGACCTCGCAGCCAGCACCGCATCCTACCACGTCGACCGGCTGACCGACGCCGGCGTGTTCGAGCGCGAGAGAGCGGGGAAAACCGTCCGTGTCTCGCTGAGTGCCGAAGCGGCACGCCGCTTCGGGGACGCCTCCGAAGACGAGTAGACGGGAACACGGGCGGCACGGTCGTTGTTTTTTGTGAACGGGCGGGTGGCGGTCCACCCTCCAGCCGTCGATGGAGTCGCCGTACCGCCACAGTGGGGTGTGTCGATCCCCCCATCCGGCGGGCGGTACGGTTAAGCCGCCGTTGTGCCACGTAACCGGTATGAACGATCCCCCAGACGACGTCGCGACGGACGACAGCCCGTCAGCACCCGGGGAGGAGTCGGGCCCGTCGACGGCCGACGACGGCGATCCGGACGCGGACGACCAGCCCTCCGTCGCCGCCGAGGCAGGAATCGACGAGTCGGTCGTCGGCACCCCCCGCGAGCTGGCGTCGACGGTCCGCCTGCTGTGGATCGTTGGCTCGACGATCGGCGCGCTCGTCGCCGGCGCCGTCCTCGGCGGGATCGCCTACGTCGTCGGGGAGCAGACGGCGCTCCTCCCGGCCGGCGTCGAGACCGCCGTCCAGATGGGCGGCGCGGTGGCCGCGCTGCTCGTGCTGGTCGGCGTCGTTCGGGCCGTCCTGCTGTACCGGTCGTGGGAGTACGTCGTCCGCGCTGACTCGCTGTTCCTGAGCCGCGGGGTGTTCACCCGCGTGCGGACGGTCGTCCCCTACGTCCGCGTCCAGCATATCGACACGACGCGGAGCCCGCTCGAGCGCGTGCTCGGCCTGTCGACGCTGGTGGTGTACACCGCCGGCTCGCGGGGCGCGGACGTGACGATCCCGGGGCTGACGCCCGAGCGCGCGTCGACGCTCCAGGAGCGGCTGGAACGGCTCACCACCGAGTCCGAGGAGGAAGACGCAGTATGACTGACGGGGGGAGCGAGGAGCCGCTCACGGGGCGTGCGTTCCGCCTCCACCCGCTGTCGGTCCCGTACCGGATCGTGGAGAACGGGATCGGCCTCGTGGTCGTCGCGCTGTTCGTCGGCATCCCGGCGTTCGGCGCGATCAGGGGGTTCCTGGGCGTCGGGCTCGCGGTCGCGCTCGCCGCCGGGATCGCGATCACCGTCGTGGCCTACGGGGTCGCCTACTACCGTCGCTTCGAGTACGAGCTCACGACCGACACGTTCGACATCCGTTCGGGCGTGTTCGCCCGGCGCGAACGGGAGATCCCGCTGCGTCGGATCCAGAACGTCGACATCAGCCAGAACGTGGTCCAGCGCGTGCTGGGGATCGCCGAGCTCCGGCTGGAGACCGCCGGCGCGAGCGGGAGCGAGGCCCAACTCCAGTTCGTGGGCGAGGAGCGCGCGAACCGACTCCAGGCGGAGATCAGCCGGCTGAGCCGCGCCGGCGACGACGGCGAGCCGGCCGAGGAGACCGAGCGGTTCGAGACGGTGTTCGAAATCACCGACCGCGAGCTGGGGGTGCTCGCGCTGGTGTCGGCCGACGCCCAGCTGATCTCGATCCTGTTCGTCGTCGGCTCCGTGTTCATGCCCGCGCTCGGGGCGATCGTCGACGCCGAGTGGTTCTTCGGGTTCGACGCCGGCCTGACCGGGCTGCTCGGCCCGCTCGCGACGCTCGTGGGGATCGTTCTCCTCGGACTCGTGTACGGCGTGATCAACGCCACGCTGTACTACGGGTTCACGCTGCGTCGCGGCGACGAGGAGCTGCGCTACGAGCGCGGCCTGCTCCAGCGGTACAGCGGGACGATCCCGCTCTCGAAGGTGCAGTCGCTCACGATCGAGGAGAACGTGCTCGCGCGGGCGCTGGGCTACGCCTCGCTGGAGATCGAGACCGCCGGCGGGAGCGGCGGCGAAGGCGGGGAGAACACCTCCCAGTCGGCGGTCCCGATCGCCGAGCGCTCGCGCGTGCTCGAACTCGCGAACTCGATCGAACCGGCGGGGGAGATGACGTTCGAGCGCCCGCCCAAGCGGGCCCGCGAGCGCTACGCGGCGCGCTACGCCGGCGTCGTCCTCCTCCTGACCGGCCTGCTCTACGGGGTGCAGACGGTGCTCGACGTCTCGTTCTACTGGTGGGCGCCGCTGGCGGCGCTGGTGCTCGTCCCCGTCGCTGCTCACCTGAAGTGGAAAGCTCGGGGGTACTACGTCGGCGACGACCACGTCGTGACCCGGAACGGGTTCTGGGTGCGACAGCTGAAGGTCGTCCCCTACTACCGGGTCCAGACGGTGCTGAGCACCGAAACGGTGTTCCAGCGGCGGCGACGGCTGGGCACCGTGACGATCGACACCGCGGGCTCGCGCAGCCTTGTCGGCAACGACGCCGCGGCCGTCGACGTGAGCCGCGAGACCGTCGAACGCCTCCGCGAGCAGGTCGCGGGGGCGCTGTACGACTCGTTGCGGCGGCGTCGACGGGCGGCAGAGGGTCGTGGCGCGTCGACCGCGACTTCGTCGGGAACGACCACCCCGGACGGGAACGGGTAGTTCGCCGCCGTTCCGCGGTTCGGGTCAGGGTTACCAAGAACTGTGAACTACCCTACCCTACCCTACTCGCTCACGGCTGACGCCGTTCGCTCCTTGAGGGTAGGGCTTCCTGCTTCCACGACGCGCTTTGCAGACACGGAGGTGTCCACAGGGAGCGCAGTCTCCACAGGCGTTGATTCGGAGTATCCCACTCCTACATCTTCGAGGCCGCGAGAAAGAATGTTCCACGCCGCGTTCGCGTCCCTGTCTGCCTCGAACCCGCACGAGGGACAAGAGTGTTCACGGACCCACAACGGCTTCTCCGTCGAGACACCGCACGCCGCGCACTCCTTGGTCGTCCCTCTCGGGTCCACCGCTACGAAGTGCGTTCCCTCCCGCTCGCACTTGTATTCGAGCAACGAGAGGAACGTCCGCCACGCGGCAGACGCCGTGTTGCGGCTGTTCGACGGCGACTCCATCATCCCCTTCACGTTCAGGTCTTCGACCGCTACGAGGTCGTACTCTCCCGCGTAGTAGTTCGAGAGTTTGTGCAAGAAGTCACGGCGCTTCCGTCGAAGGTCGGCATGACACTCCGCAACCCGACGCCGTTGCTTCTCGTAGTTATTCGACCCGTGTTGCTTCCGCGAGAGATTCCGTTGCTCGCGCTCCAAGCGTTCGCGCTCGTCAGAGAGGTCGAGCGATCCGACTGCCGTGCCGTCGGTGTCATGAGCGTACTTGAGAATCCCAACGTCGATGCCGACGCACTTCTCGGGGTTCTCAGGCGGTTCGGGTGGTTCACGGTCCATTTGGACGCCGAAGGTGGCGAACCACTCGCCCGTCGGTTCCTTCTTAACCGTGACCTGTTTGAGCTTCGCGTCGTCGGGGATGGCGCGGTGGAGTCGAATCGGTATGTTCGCAAGTTTCGAGAGCGACAGGACAGTCTGACCGCCCTTCTTGTCGAGCTTGAAGCCAGACTGACTGTACGTGAAACTGCGGAACTCCCGTGGCGGCTTCCACTTGAGTTGACCGACGCCGTAGCCGTTCTCTTTGAGTTTGGAGAGTCCTTTGAGGTTGTCGAACAGGCGTTCCACGACGGTTTGGAGGACCTTCGAGTACACCTCGTTGAGGCCGTCCCACCACTTCTTGAGGTCGGGCAGTTCCGACCGCAGGGTGGTCATGGACGGTAGTTCGCCGTGGTTCTCTTGGTACTCGTTGAGACGGTAGAGCGTGTGGTTGTACAGTTGCCTACAAATGTCTCGGTGTCGGTCCAACTCCTCACGGTGGGCGTCGGACGGCTTGAGACGGTACTTGTAGGCGTAGTACATGACGCTCTACTCGCGTTGGTCCTCGACGTACTGTTTCAGCACATCCAGCGACACCTGCCCCGTCGAGATGAGGCAGTACGAATCGTTCCAGAACGAGTCGCCCCACAGTTCGGTCTTCAGTTCATCCGCGTATTCGTTGCGGATACGGCGGGCGGTCGCGCCTTTAACAGTGTTGATGAACTTCACGAGGTCCGTGGTGGGTTTCGCTCGGAAGAGGATGTGTACGTGGTCGTCCTCGCCGTCAAGATTGGTCACTTCGACACCGTAGTTGTCCGTGAACCCGCTGATGACCTCGTGTATGAATTGGGTTCGCTCCTCGGTTAGCACTCCGCGCCGATACTTCGTGGTGAGTATCAGGTGGTAGTGCAGGGAAAACGTCGAGTGCGCTCCCGAATCGAAGTCGTATTCCATTAGGTTCGACCAATATTATGCTACCCTACTCCAAAAACGTTAGGACTGCGTGGGCCTGTGGGCCTGCAACCGTAGAGTGTATGAGAACCGTGCGGCGCTGTATCCCCTCCCTGCTCGCGCCTTCCCTTCGGTCGGCGCTCGCTGAGGAAGGGGGCTTAGCGCCTCAATTCAGCTAAAAGCCTCGGGCCACCGCGCCCGAGGCTGTTTACTAAGACTTTAGCCGGAGGTAGCAGCCTAGACAGATTCGAGACGGCATCACGCCGGAGCCTGTTCCTCGCTACCGCGCGCTCCGACGAGTTCGACATCGAGATGGATACGCTCGTAGGGCAGATACGGGCGCTTGGCCTGCCCCTCTTCAATGACGAACAGGAGCCCGTAGTCGGCGAGCAGCGAGACGTCGTCGTGAACCGTCCGGTAGTCCCTATCGAGATCTTCCGCGAGGGCGGTAATACTCTCGGCTGCCCCGTCGGTCTCCATGAGCGTTTGGAGGAGTTCGAGTCGGCGGTCGGTGAGGATCTTCCGCAGCTCACCGACGGTCGAGAACGACACGACCGCGGGCTGTTCCTCGCCTTCGCTAAGCGCGCCGATAGTATCGAGGGTGTCATCGCGCATTTGGTCGAACGACTCCACAGTGACACGGAGCACGCTAGGGTGAGGGCGGTCACGAGGATCGCTGTACTTGTCGGGCCATCCGTCGTCGGTGGGGTCAGTCATTGTTTGTGTCCTCGGTGTGAGTGAGGTGGGCGACTTCCTGAAGGAAGCGAGCGACGTGCGCGGTTATACTCTGGAACGTGATCTCGTTGTCCTTCCCGAAGCTGACGTGTCGGTGATGCCAGCCGAGATCGTCGTCATCGTGAGCGTTGTCGAAGCGCAGTATCTCTCCCTCTTCCGGGTGGTAGTACTGGAACCGGTAGAACCACCCGCCGGGGTATTCGTCGTCGGAGATGGCGAACATTTCCACGCGACCGCCAGGGACCGCGCGGTTTAGTTCCAGCGGGTGGTTCCCGTCCATCCTCTACCTATCTATGGTCTATGACCTCATAAGACATAAAGATAGCGGGCAGTCCAGGCCCTCTAGGATAATTTTTGAATCAACCACTCAGGGAGTCATAGAACTATTCACATTGAATAGTTTCAGTCAGAATATATCTAACTATTATATAAGCGATAGTTCTAACTAAAGACTGTTTCAGCGAGAAAAAGGTGTCGAACCAATAGGGTTTCAACGCCCACCCGGGCGGGTTCAAGGCCGAGTTCACGGACAAGCCCCACCCTCAAAGCGCCGAAGCCGCTTAGTGTGGGGTAGTTGACCAGAGCCGAACCGGAGGTACTCGCTACTCCCAGACGGTGTCGTAGCCGGCATCGCGGATCACGCCGTCGCTGGTGACGATCGCTTCGGTCCCCACCGAGCGGTGACTGGCGACGATCAAGCCGTCGTGGATGCTGAACGCCGAGACAAGTGCGGCGTACTCCGCCAACTCGGACTCGCCGACCGGCGCGACGGAAACCGGCCCGTTGTCCACGAGCGCCCGGCGAGCCGTCTCCGGACTCCCGGAGAGCGTGACACCACGGACGTCCTTGTCCCGAGAAACCGCGTACAGCACCTCCGAGAGCGCCGTACTCGGAGCCCGGAGCAGCGTTTCACCGGCCTCCGCCTCCGCGAACAGTCGATCGGCGGTAGGCGGGAGCGCGTCAACGAGATACGTCAGCAACGAGACCGCGTCGGCGGTGTACGCCATCTCAGGCCCCCTCGTAGTTCCGGTCTCGACGGTCCCGGACGCGCTCGCGGAGCTCGTCGGCGACCGCGTCGCGCGACGACTCGTCCAGGTCGTCCGGAACGAGCAGCCCCCGACCCTCCGTCCGGGTCCGCTTCTTGACGACGAGCCCGTCGTCGGTGTCGATCCAGACCACCTCGTCGCCGGGGTCCAGATCGTACTTCTCGCGGAGGGGTTTCGGGATCGTCGTCTGTCCTTTCTCGGTGATCCGAGTGGACTGGCCCATACGTGGTAATACTGGTCGTAATACCTTAATCTTTCCGTGGCTTCACGCGACGGTTTCGAGCCGATCGTGCCGAATGTCCCCTCAGTAACCGTTCTACCGGGTGATCGGCGACCCGGAACCGACATCGATTTTGGCGTTCGTTGTACATCTCCGTTCACGAATGGGTACACGTGACAAATGGGTGTCGAGCCTCGGGTTCGTGCTCGCCTCGATCGGGAGCGCGGCGGGGTTGGGGAACGTCTGGCGGTTCCCGTGGCTGACAGCCGAAAACGGCGGGAGCGCCTTCCTGGTCGTCTACCTGCTCATCGTCGTCGGCGTCGGCGTCCCGGGACTGCTCGCGGAGTTCGTCCTCGGGCGCCGAGGTCGGCAGACGCCGATCGGCGCGCTCCGGTCGCTGATCGGCGACCAGTGGGGGACGGCGCTGGGGGCGTTCAACGTCGCCACGACGCTGGTGATCCTCTCCTTCTACTCGGTGGTGGGCGGGTGGATCCTCCGGTACACGCTGGCCTCGCCGACGGGGGCGTACTTCACGGCGCCCCAGGCGTACTTCGCCGCGATGGGGTACGGCCCGGAAGCGGTGGCGTTCCACCTCGCCTTCCTCGGGATCGTGGCGGCGATCGTCTTCCTCGGCGTGAGCCGCGGGATCGAACGCGTCTCGAAGGTGATGCTGCCCGCGATCGCGGTGTTGCTGGTCGGGCTTGCGGCGTGGACTGCCACGCAGCCGGGGACCGCGGCGGGGTACGAGTACTACCTGCGTTTCGACGCCGCGTATCTCGTCGCCAACCTCCCGTCGGTTCTCGGCCCCGCGGCCGGGCAGGCACTGTTCACGCTCTCGCTGGGCGCCGGGACGATGCTGACCTACGCCTCCTACATCGACGACGACACGTCGCTCCCCCGGGACACCCTCGTGGTCGCGATCTCGAACACGTTCATCGGCGTGCTCGCGGGGCTGGTCGTGATCCCGCTGCTGTTCTCGCAGGGCGTCGACCCCGGCGGCGGCGGGCCGGGCGCGCTGTTCGTCGCACTCGCGGGTGCGTTCGGGACGCTCCCGGGCGGTCGTCTCGTGGCGACAGCGTTCTTCGGAACAGTGCTGCTGGCGGCGGTGACCAGCGGCATCAGCCTGCTCGAGACGCCCGTCGGCACGCTCGTGGACACGTACGACGTCCCGCGCCGGACGGCGACGCTGCTGGTCTCCGGCCTGCTCGCAGTGACGGGCGGCGGGCTGGCGCTCTCGAGCCCGGTCTTCACGTTCGTCTCGGGGACCCTCGCGGACCTGCTGCTGTCGCTCGGGCTGTTCGCCTTCCTCGCGGTCGTCGGGTGGGTGCTCCCGACCGACGCGGTCGCGGAGTTCCGTACCGGCGCCGGCCGCTTCGCGCCGCTTGCGGAGCCGTGGGTGCTGGCGGTCGGCTGGGTGCTCCCTGTCGTCGTGCTGTTCTCGCTGTCGAGCAGCGTCGCGCCGCTGGTCGGCGTCTCCCTCGGCATCGGCGGCCGAGCGGTCGTCGCGATCGTCGTGACCGTCGCCTGTCGGCTGGGCGTCGCCGCCGCTACCAGTCGGGGACGATGAACCGACTGACTGGAGTGCCGTCGGCGATCGCCGGTTCACCCCCGCCCCCGGGGTCGTCCGCAATTCTGTCGATAGAGAGGGTGGGGATCAGTGTCGGCCGCGGTGAGAAGCACTCCCGGAACGTGGTGAGAGGCGGGATGCCCGACACGCGGAAGCGCGATCAGGTCAGCTGGCGCCGGGCTTTATAACCCCCTCGGTAACCCGGGGGCCCGGGGTTGTCCGCAATTCTTCGAGGGAACGGACCGACCGACGTCGGTAGTTGGAGCCTTCCATATATAAATAGGAGAAAGACTGATGTAGAACACGCGTTTTGAGCCCCCTACTACTACACTACTACTAATAACCGTAAAATATATAATAAACGTGAATGAGAACACGAGAGAGGAAACGGAGCAAGAAGGAAACAGCGTTGTATGGTAGGTGATACGAGTGTAATCGGGGAGTTCGTTCACCTCCATCGCCGGTGAAGGGGAAGGGGAACCCCTCCCCCTCCCTTCGTCGATAATTGCGGACAACCCCGGGCCCCCGGGTAGGGAGTTAGTATCCGGATACCGAAACGAATCTCGGACGCACCGGGGGGTTATTCGGACGGTGAGGACGTTCCGGACGGTGGGGTTTATGTGACTGGAACCCACGATGACTGGCAATGGAATCGTCTCCGTACTCGACTACGTCGGAGATCTTCGCGGTCGGCGGCGAGGACTACCTCAAGGAGGGGCACACCCCGACGACACTCCCGGAACGGCGGGAGGAGATCCTCAAGCTCCGGCGGTCGCTGAAGCCCGCGGCCCGTGGCGCCGGCGCCGAGAACACGTTCCTCTCCGGGAAGGCCGGGCAGGGGAAAACTGCTGCCGCCAAAGCCGAGTTGAGCGAGCTCGAATCGTTCGCGGCGTCACAGGATCTCGACCTCACGACCGTCTTCTTCTCGTGTGAGGGGATCTCCTCGAGCTACACGCTCGCCTGCGGGCTCTGTGAGGAACTCGGGAGCGAGAACCCCAACGGTCACCCGATGCAGAAGGTGTTGGACCGGCTCTGGGCGGCGATGAACGACGTCGGCGGCACGATAATCATCGTGCTCGACGAGATCGATAACCTCGGCACCGACGACAAGATCCTCTACTCCCTCCCCCGGGCCCGGGACAAGGAGTACGTCGACGACGACGTCTACCCGTCGATCATCGGGATCAGCAACGACCTGCAGTGGCGGGACAACCTCGACCCCGCGGCGAAGGACAGCCTCTACGACGACTCCATCTTCTTCGCGCCGTACGACGCCAACGATCTCCGGGATATCCTCTCCCGACGGGCGAGCAAGGCGTTCCGGGGGACGTCGCTGCGCTACGAGAACGACGACGGCGACGAGATCGAGATCTCGATCGATCTGAACGGGAGTGAGGGGACGCTCGACGCGGCGTTCGACGACGCCGGCGCCGATCGCGACGCGTACGACCTGGTCGGCGTCGACTCCGAGGCGCTCTCCGGCGACGTGATCCCGCTGTGTGCGGCCTACGCCGCCCAGGACAAGGGGAGCGCCAGGCAGGCGATCAAGTACCTCCGCAAGGCCGCCGCGATCGCCGAGTCCGAGGGCCAGTCCCAGGTCGAGGAAGAACACGTCCGCGCGGCCCAGGGCGAGGCTGAGCGCGAACTGATCGTCGAGGGGATGGAGCAGCTCACGATGCAGGGCCACCTCGCGCTCGCGGCCGTGACGGTGCTCGAACTGGCCGGTCATTCGGGGATCCGCACCCGCGACGTGTACGACGTGTACAAGTCCCTCGCCGACCACATCGACGCCGATCAGCTCGCCCAGCGCCGGATGCGTGACCACCTGATCGAACTCGACATGCTGAGCATCATCCGCGCCCGAAAGTCCGCCTCGGGCTCGGTCGGCGGGAACGCCTACACGTTCGAACTCCGGGTCGAGCCGTCGACGGCGATCGAGGTGCTGGAAGCCGTCTCCCGGTTCGACTCGGTCGACTTCGACGATCTCACACAGACCTGGCTTCGTGAACAGGGGTCGAGCCAGCAGACGTTCGAGTGATCCTCGGCTGGGGACCCACCCCCGGGGATGTCCGCAATTTTCGCCGGTATCGGCCGGTTTCGTACGTCGAAACGGCAGATGATAGTACGGCGGACGTGGGGGTGTCCGAACGTGCCATCTTCAGGAAATGGCCCTTGGTACACGTCGAGACGGCCGTGACAGATCGGCCTGGGGTCTGAACCGCTGTGGAAGGACATCGAGTACGTAGTCGTCGATGACAGGAAGATTTGTCGAGAGTGTGCTGTCACCGATTAGGCGGGATCGGACGGAGATTCAATGCGAAATTGCGGAAACTAGATGTACGAATTTGGCGGCCTTCCTCGAAATTGAGAAAAGTTAACCAACACTATCGAGGTGTCAGGAGATCTGTTGGTTAATACTGAGTAGAAACACGGACTGGAAGCTGGAGAGAAGTCGTTGTCCACACACCCCTCGTCCAGAGTGAAAACCAACAGGAGAGTGGGGTGAGGGCCACGAAAAACGGGGGTTCTCGTGGGGAGAGATTCTTCTTTCTGTGCTGAATGCACTTGGAAAACGGTAAGAAACCTAGCTCCCGTTTCGCTCGCTCACCACACCCCTGATCACGAGTGTATCTCTCGACACGTCGGAAACGTTGGGTTGGTGTCCTCATTCATAGCGGAAACAGCGCGGAAACCCACCCCTTCAGGGGTGGGAGGAAGCGCGTACGCTCCGTGCGACAACCCACCGACTACGACGGGGGCGACTCCCCAATACTTTTGAATCAACAAGTCTACATATGATATATGGAGAAGCGGCGCACTGTTCCGGTGAAACTCGCCGTGGATAGTGACGACGCCGCACTCCTTGAAGACACCGTAGGCGGGTTTCTGTGGGCCGCTAACTACGTAACTCGCCACGCCTTCGAAGGCGCATACGTCACCACAAGCAAGACCACGCTCCACGACGGCACCTACGAGGACGTGCGCGACGAGACGGCGTTGCACAGCAACCACGTCCAAGCCGCTCGCAACAAGGCCGCCGAAGCCTGCAAGAGCGTGGTCGAAAAATGGAAGCAGGGCAAGAAGGCGTCGATGCCCCACTTCACTAGCCCACACGTTGTCTACGACCACCGCACTGCAACGTTCCACGACGAGTACGTGTCGCTGGCGACCGTTGACGGGCGCATTGAAGCCGACTACTTGCTTCCCGACAACGAGCGAGACACGCCCCACGCAGACTACTTCTTCTCGGACGAATACGAGACGACTGGGGCGGAACTGCACTACAGCAACGGCAGCTGGATGCTTCACATCCACTGTAAACTGGATGTGGAGACTGACACGTCAGAGCAGGCAACCACTGAGAACGGAACGGTTCTTGGGGTTGACCTCGGCGTGAACAACCTTGCCGTCGCCTCGACGGGCACGTTCTGGACTGGCGACAAGTTCGACCACTGGCGGCGCGAATACGAGAAACGGCGTGGTGACTTGCAGGAACACGGGACGCGGTGGGCGCATGAGAATATACAGGCTGTCGGTCGGAAAGAGGAAGGCCGATTCAAGATAACGCTCCACCGTATATCGAACGAGTTGGTCAGCGAAGCCCGCGAACACGGTTGTTCGGTGATAGCGTTCGAAGACCTGACGTACATCCGTGAACGCACTGGTGCGTCGTGGGGGCACAAGTGGGCGTTCAATCGCCTCTACGAATACGTTGAGTACAAGGCCGCCGAGTACGGCATCGACGTAGAGCAGGTTGACCCGGAGAATACCTCTCGGCGTTGCTCTGAGTGTGGCTTCACCCACCCGGACAATCGCGAGAGTGAGTCGTTCGAGTGTCTGAAGTGTGGATACGAGAACCACGCTGACTACAACGCCGCGAAGAACATTGGATTGCGGTATCTCCGCCGGAACCAAACTGGCTCCAGTGGAGGCGCACCCGTAGGCGTGCGCTTGAACAGCGGGACGCTGAACGCGAATGGAGAGTATGAACCTCCTGCCGATGATTCGGCCAGAGCGGGAGTCCACGCTGAAAGCCCACCCCTTTAGGGGTGGGTTAGCTTACCGAGTTTTACTTGTCCTCCGGAGGTGCGTTCTCGTACTTGACCATCTTCTCGGGCTTGTCGGAGATGGTGTCGTAGATCTGCTGGAGCGTCTCTTCGGCGGCAAGCAGGTTGTGGGCTTCCAGGAACTCTCGCCCCTTCTCGGTGAGCGCGTAGAACTTCCAAGGGTAGCTCTGTCGGCGTTTATTCATCTGCCAAGAACGGACGTGCGAAGAACGAGGTCCGTCACCTCCAGGCCCCACGATATCGAATACCCCCAGAGTGGGTCACCGAAATTCGTCAGCTGTGACCATTTCGAGATACTCGACGCTAACATACCGAAATTCGATACGGCCGTCGAACCCGTGCTGTGGCAAGAACGTCTCGGCCGCTCGTCCCGCCGGTTTATCGGTCGTCAAAAGAACCACTTGGTCTGCTTCTCCAGTATCGAGTACCTGAGCAGCAAGCCCCACGAGCGCCGTATCTGCTTTTTCAGTGATGTCCTCCTCACGATCGGTCTCGTTGGCGATAAACCGGCGTGCCTCGTCCATCACCGTCGAGACGAGCGGATTTGTGTAGTCGAGTTCGTCGGCAACGACGATCCATCCCTCTTCAAAGCCATCAGGATACGGGATATTTCCTGAGGGGTACGCGTCCGCCGCAGGGTCCCCGCCAAGTTCTTTGTAGACACGCTGTGGGACACGTAACGAAACGCCGGCCTGTCGGAGGGATCGACGAAGTCGTTGAAATTTGTCCTTGTCCGGCCCACCACACCGGACGAAGACGCCGGTATCGGCGATAAAGACCGTCGTCATACAGCGGCGTCGGCATATTCGGTAGCAACCGGCTCCAGTGCCTGAAGAATGATCTCGGCCTCAAGTGGTGAAAGATCAAGTTCTCGAGCCGCAATCCGATGGTTGACCGTGCCGTCGACGTATTCGTAGGCGTACTCGAGAGCGACGGCAAGGCCGTCGAGACCGTGGCGCTCGATGTAGACGTCAATATCCTCGTCCTCATCGCGGCGGGCAACTGCGGCGATCAGCGCAGGCGTGATCGTTTGGGTTTCGCCGTCCGTCGAGAGTGTGAGTGCAATCGACTCGGCGTCGTACTCATACGGACGCTGCTCACG
Organism: Halolamina sp. CBA1230; assembly: GCF_002025255.2. Lineage (GTDB taxonomy): Archaea > Halobacteriota > Halobacteria > Halobacteriales > Haloferacaceae > Halolamina. The sequence continues at coordinate 151,720 of NZ_CP054588.1, read as the reverse complement.
GGTTTTCTCTACCAAGCCAGCGGTTTCGAGGTTCTGCACGTAGTCGTAGGCAGTTCCCTGTGGAACGTCGAGGTCGCCGACGAGATCAGACACTGTGACCGGCCCGTGTTGCAAGATGTGGGCATAAATCTGAGCGAGTGCCGGCGTCTCGAGAAGGTCAGCCACCGTCTGGAGCTGCTGAATTGGTGGCTGGCCCGACCGGGGAGGTGATTGCGCCATCTCAATTCGAATTATCGATAATTCGTGATAAGGCTTCCGGCGATGGATCGACTCTCGCACCCAAAACAGACTCAGGAAGAGATAGCCGCTTGCAGCGACTCTCCCCCGGGGAGTGTCTTTCTGAGCCGATTACCTGGTCGTCGCGCTGAACGGCGGACACCGTGGGCTCGGAGAAGCGGTCGTGTACTGGCGGCGAATTGCGGACACCCCCGGGGGTCCGGGGTTCCGGTCCCGACGGACCGAACCTTCACCCTCCCCCCAGCCGAACCATCCCGTATGTCCACGAGCAACGCGACCGACCGCGTCGTCCTCCTGACCGGCGGGACGAGCGGGATCGGCCGGAGCGCGGCGACGGAACTGGCCGAACGCGGGTGGACCGTCGCGGTCGTCGGTCGTGATCGAACCCGCGGAGAAGCAGTCGCGGCCGAGGCGTCGTCGCTGTCGGGGGCGATCCGGTTCCACCGCGCCGACCTCGCGACGCAGTCGGCCGTTCGCTCGCTCGCGACCGAGGTTCGAGATAGCTACGACCGGCTCGACGCGCTCGTTCACAACGCTGGGCTCTCGAGCAGTGACAGGGTCGAGACCGACGACGGGGTCGAGCGCACGCTCGCGGTGAACCATCTCGCGCCCTACCTCCTCACCCACGAACTGCTGGACCTGGTGCGGTCGTCGGCGCCGGCCCGGATCGTCACGACGAGTTCGGAACTCCACCGCCGCGCCGCGCTCGATTTCGACGACTTCCAGTTCGAACGCGACTACGACGCCGTGCAGGCGTACTCGCGGTCGAAACTCGCGCTGACCGCGTTCACCCTCGAACTCGCCGAGCGGCTCCCCGACGACGTCACCGCGAACTGCTTCCACCCTGGGTTCGTGCCGTCGACGGAGCTGTTCCGGGACGCGTCGCTCCCGACTCGGCTGCTCGTTCGGGCCGCCGGGCTCGTCCCCGGCGTTGGCACCGACCCGAGTGAAGGCGGGGACCGCCTGGTCCGGCTCGTCACGGATCCTGCGTTCGGCGACCGGACCGGCGCGTACGTCACCGGCGGCGGCGTCGTTTCGCCCTCCGACGAGGCCGCCGATCCGGAGACGCGACGGCGTCTCTGGCAGCACAGCGCCGAACTGGTCGACGTCGATTCGGACTGGCCGCCAGTGGAGTAGTCCCCCGAAACGGCACAAACGACTTCTCGTGTCGGGGCGAACGCCCCGTATGACCACCTCCCCGCGCGACCTCCTGCTCGGTGAGCAGTTCCAGCGGAACCTCGACTTCCTCGGCGCCGCCGTCCTCCTCGTCGGATCGTTCGTCGCCTATGCGACCGGTCTGTTCGCCGTCGAGGGGGGCGTGATCGTTCTGCCGAGCGACGCCACTGTTGTCGGCCTCATCGCCGCCGGCTGGATCGGCTACGGGCGCGGTGCGCTGCTCCCGGCGTGGGCGTCGCTGTTCGCGGCGTATCTCGGGTTCCACGCCGACTGGGCGTTCCTCGGGCTGTCGAGCCACTCGCTGCCGGGCAAACTCGCGTTCCTGCTCGATCCGGTGAGCCTCGGCGTCTACGCCGCCGCGTCGATCCTCCTCGGGAGCGCGGCGTTCGGGGTCGGCTACCTCCTCAGCGTCGGCGTCGGCCGCCTGCGTGGGTCGTCGTCTGAGGCCTGAGTCCTCCGATTGTCGTGGTCGAGATGGTCGATCCACGTCGTCGAGGAGGTGGCCGATCCGTACCGTCGAGGAGGTGGCCGATCACCGTCGTCGGGCGGTCTGTTCGACTCTCTTGAGCGCGTCGTAGCGGCGGACCAGCACGCCGATCCACCAGAGCTTCAGCGCCGATCCGAGGGCGGTCCCGAGCGCCGCCCCGGCGGGACGTCGACGCCACGCGGCCACGAGCGCGTAGGCGAACGCCAGCGCGCCCCCCGCGTTGCAGACGTTCGGGTAGGAGAGCCCGATCGTCCCGTTCCCCTCCTCGCGGACCCACCAGCGCTCGGCGAGCACGCCGCGGGTCATCCACGCCTCGTCGGTTTCGGGTGGGGCGAAGAGGAACGGGTTGATCGCCGCCCAGAGCAGCGCGGCGAGCAGCAGTCGCGGGTTGCGGCGGTACACCGCGTACACGATGGCTGCGCCGGTCGGCACGCGGGTCCAGCCGCTCTTGGGGTTCGCGTGGCGATCCCACAGCGTCGACTCGAGGCGGCTCGCTGCGGTGTTCGGTTCGGACATACCCCCTCCTCAGTGCCGAGGAGCGAAATAGCCTCCCCGCACTACAGCCCCCAGAAGTACTCGATGCCGACCGTCGTGACGACGGTCAGGATGAGCTGGAGCGGCGCGCCGACCCGTGCGAAGTCCGTGAACTTGTAGCCGCCGGGGCCGTACACCATCAGGTTCGTCTGGTAGCCGACCGGGCTGAGCAGCGGCGTGCTCGCGGCGAACGTCACCGCGAGGGCGAACGCGAACGGGTTGACGCCAAGCTGGCCGGCGGCCTCGACGGCGATGGGCAGCATCAACACGACGCTTGCGTTGTTGCTCACCATCTCCGTGATGATCGCGGTGCCGAGGTAGAACGTCGCGAGCATCGCGATCGGCGAGAGGATCGCGCTGCCGGCGACGATCCCCGTCGCGATCAGGTCCGCCGTGCCGGAGGACTCGAACGCGATCCCGAGGGGGATGACGCCCGCCAGCAGGAAGATGACGTCCCAGTCGACGGCGTCGTACGCGTCCGCCGGCCGGAGGATCCCCGAGAACAGCATCGCGACGACGCCGGTGAGGGCGCTGACCATGATCGGGAGGTACTCGAGCGCCGCCAGCCCCACGACGCCGGCGACGATCCCCAGCGCGATCGGGATACGACGCTTGTCGAACTCCTCCCAGCGCCCGTCACCGGAGACGGCGACGTTGGTGTCGGCCCGGAGCCGATCGAGCACGTCCTCGCTCGTCTGGACCAGCAACACGTCCCCGGCCTGGAGGCTGACGTCCCGCAGCCGCTGGCGGATCACTTCGTTCCCTCGACGGACGGCGAGCACCGTCGCGTCGTACTCGCGTTCGAACCCCGCGACGCCGTCGCGACGGTTCGACCACGGCCCGGGGAGCAACACGACCTCCGACAGCGAGGTCTCCGGCTCGTCCGGTTTCGCCTTCTCCTCGTCGTCGCCTTCCTCTCCCGGATCTCCGTCGCCGTCGTCCCCTTCGCCCGATGGTTCCTCGCTGTCGCTCCCCTCCACTGACGATTCCGCCGCGGCGGCCTGCTCGATCTCCGCGTCGAGCGTCGCCAGCGACCGGTTCCACGCGTGGTGTTCCGGGACGAACCCCTCGGGCAGCGGTTCGTCCTCGTCGGCCGCGGCCTCGAGCAGCTCCGGCAGGAGGACGAGGTGTTCGTCCTCGAGCACCTGTTCGAGCGTCTCCTGGTTCGCCCTGACCGAGAGGATGTCGCCGGCGCGGATCCGCTCGGTCGAGAGCCCGCGCACGATGGTGCGGCCGTCGCGGACGATCTGGAACACGTCGAGATCGAGGTCGTCGCGCCGGACCTCGTGAACGCGCGAGTCGACGAGGTCGGAGTCCTCGTGGACGACGACGTCGGTCAGGTAGTCGGCCATCCCGAACTGGTCGGTGGCGGAGCCCTCCGCCGGGATGCGGGCGGGCGTGAGATACCGCCCGACGGTCAGCAGGTAGACGATACCGACGGCCAGCACGACGACGCCGAGCTGGGTGAACTCGAACAGCGAGAACGGTTCGGCTCCGGGGCCGCCGACCTGCGCCCAGATGTCGCTGGCGAGCAGGTTCGTCGACGTGCCGATGACGGTGAGCGTCCCGCCCAGCATCGAGGCGAAGGAGAGCGGGATGAGCAGTTTCGACGGCGACGTGCCCGTCTTCCGGGCCAGGTTCGTGACGGCCGGGATGAGCACGGCCACGATCGGCGTGTTGTTGACGAACCCCGCCGAGGGGCCGGAGAGCCCGACCGTCGCGAGCAGCTGTCGCGACTCGCTGTCGCCCGCGAACGCCTCCATCTTCCGGGTGAGGATCTGGATGACGCCGGTCTGGCGCACGCCCTCGCTGAGGATGAACATCGCCAGCACGGTCAGCGTCGCCGGGTTCGAGAACCCCGAGACACCCTCCTCGGGGGAGACGCCGGTCCACGGCCCGAGGAGGATCAGCGCGACCATCAGGGCGATGGCGGTCGTGTCGATCGAGACCGGCTGGAGGACGAACAGGACGAGCGCGACGGCGACGACCCCGAGAACGACGAGCACGTCCACCGACACCGGGAGCTGCACGGGGAGCTGCTGGAGGAGCACAGGCACCGGCGCTGTGGCGTCGGGCAGGAGGGTCGTCACTGGAGTAATCGTGTGTGGCTCCCGTGCCGTACACATAGTAGTACGGTTCGCGGCGCGAACCGGTCGACCGGCGGGGCGCCCGTCAGAGTTCTCCAACACCAAGCCCCTCGGAACAAAATCATTATTTCCTCGGCAGCGAGTCTCCGTGTGTATGCCTGTCAACTACGAGGAGGCGGTCGAGTCCTTCGAGTGGGACATCCCCGAGGAGTACGCGATCCCGTCGGTGATCGAGGAGCACGCCGACGCCTTCGGCGATCGCACTGCCGTCACGTTCCTCGACGAGGAGGGGACCCGCGCCGAGCGCACCTACGCCGAGATCCGCGACGACACGAACCGCTTCGCGAACGCGCTCGCGGATCTGGGCGTGGGCGAGGGCGACCGCGTGATGCATCTGTTCCCTCGCCACCCCGACGCGTTCGCGATCCAACTCGGAGTGCTCGCACGCGGCGCGCTGCTGGTCCCCTGTTCGGCGATGCTGAAACCCAAAGACATCGCGTTCCGGGCGAACGACTGCGAGGCGACGACCATCGTCGCCCACGAGTCCCTCGTCGACATGGTAGAGCCGGTACTCGACGAGACGCCGATCGAGACGACGATCGCCCTCGACGGCTCGCCCGCGGGGTGGGAGTCCTTCGGCGACCTGCTCGACGGCGCCGGGACGGAGCACGACGGCCCCGAGATCGGCGCGCAAGACCCGATGAGCATCAACTACACGTCGGGCACGACCGGGCAGCCCAAACCCGTCCTCCACCGCCACCGGTGGCTCCGGGCGTTCGAACTGGTGAACGGCCCGTACTGGTGGGGGATCTCGGCGGAGGACGAGCAGGCGCCAGGTGCCGAGGGCGAGCCCGCGGACCTCGACGAGGAGTTGCTCTGGGCGACGACGGGCACCGGCTGGGCGAAGTGGTTCTGGTCGCCGGTCGGCGTCGGCCTCACCACGGGCGCGCGACAGCTCATCTACGACGGCGAGTTCGACGCCAACGAGTTCCTCTCCGTGATGGCCGAGGAGGGGGTGACGCGGCTCTGTGCGGTGCCGACCCAGTACCGCATGTTCACCCAGGTCGACCTCGCGGAGTACGACCTGGATCTCGTCGAGGCGCTGTCGGCGGGCGAACCGCTGAACCGCGAACCGATCGAGGCCATCCAGGACGCCTACGACATCACGCCGCGGGACGGCTACGGGCAGACCGAGACCGTCGCGGTCGTCTCGAACTACCCGGGGATCGACGTGAAGGAGGGCTCGATGGGCAAACCCACGCCGGGACTCGGGACGACGATCATCGACACGCAGGAGGAGGAAGAAGTCGAACAGGGGGAGATCGGCGAGATCGCGGTGCCGGTCGACTGCCCGGGCATCTTCGACAGCTACTACGAGAAGCCCGATCTCGACGAGGAGACGTTCGACGGCGACTACTACCGCACCGGCGACCTGGCCCGCAAAGACGAGGACGGCTACTTCTTCTTCGAGGGACGCGCCGACGACATCATCCTCTCCGCCGGCTACCGCATCGGCCCGTTCGAGGTCGAGGACGCACTGGTCTCCCACGAGGCCGTCGCCGAAGCGGCGGCGGTCGCCTCACCCCACGATGAGCGGGGGAACGTGGTGAAGGCGTACGTCGTGCTCGCCGACGGGTACGAGGGTGACGACGCGCTCACCGACAGGCTTCAAGAGTACATGAAGGAGGAGACGGCGCCGTACAAGTACCCGCGCCGGATCGAGTACGTCGACGAGCTGCCGAAGACGGCGTCGGGGAAAACCCGCCGGATCGAACTCCGGGAGCGCGAACAGCAGCGGTTCGGGGAGTAGGCCGGCGGAACCCTCTCGGGAGTACAGGGCGACGAGAACGCCTGATCCGTGCTGTCAGTGTGGACGGTATCCACCTTCTCCTGTTCGACGGCCCCGTCCCGGGACGAACGGCGTGGAAACGAGCTGGGGTACTACCGCGTATCGAAGCTCGTCGATGGAGATCGTATCCCTCGTCAGAAAACGATACTTACCATATCGAAAGATTATATGTGGTTTCGGTATATTCCGGTCTCAGAATGGCAGCGGTGAACTGACCACTGGGGAAATCGAGATCGACAGTTCACCATCGATCGAGGGGTAATTACGCTCATTGCTGCGATATACCGCCCGTTCGTGGTCACCTCCTCCCACGAGGTCGGAGCGAGAACCGAGTACTCGAGCTATCCGAGGTTGATCACGTCCGTGACGTGGTCGATATCGGCGATAAAGTGGCTCAACTGTCGAATATCCGCTTCCAGCGACGCCTCCGATCACATGGTGGAGAACCGAGGTAGATACACTATAGTTAGTAACTATGAAATAAAACAATCCACTACAGCAACACGAGATCATACCAGAGTAACGAGATAAAACAGATCGTATCGAAGAGAAAGGACGCATCTTCGACGGGGGTCCCCGTTTCGACCGGTGAGCCGAACCCGAGCGAGATCGAACTCGCGGTCGTGTGAACTGCTCGACTTCCCGTTTCCACGATCGATCCCCAACTGGCGAGTCGGGAGCGATAAGGTTCCGCGGTTCACGAATACCTAACAAAGGTACTGTTGTTATTAATAGCCGCCGGTACTGGATCCGCTCGAACCGATGTCGGGGTTCGGCCCCTTCAGATCGAGATATCCTCCATCAGTTTCAGTTCGATAACGTTTGTCACGTCGAGGACCGCATCCGGAAGCTCCTCCTCGAAGAACGAGCCCCGCAGCTCCCGTTCCGGGCCCGCGACGCTGACCGCGCCACGTACCTCACCGTCGGGCCCCAACACGGCGGCTCCCACGGCCCTGAGCCGCTTGACGTGCTCCCCCCTGTCGAGTGCGAACCCCTGCTCCCGGATCCGTTCGAGCTCCTCGTCGAGCGCCTCTCGGTCGACGATACTGGAGTCGGTCATCTCGGGGAGCCCGTGGCGTTCGATGATCTCGTCGACCCGTTCCCGTGGGAGCTCTGCGAGGATCGCCTTGCCCATGGACGACGTCGTCAGCGGCACTGTCGTGCCGATGGAGCCGAGATCGATCTCGTTCTCCATGTGGCGACAGATCACTGTCGCCCGTCCCCGTTCCTCGACGGACAGGTACGTGTTGGTCCCCGTATCGCTGCCGAGCTGCTCGATCTCGGGACGTGCAGCTCGGTAGATGCCGAGTCGCTGTCTCGCGGCCTCCCCGAGGGGGAGGAGCCGTAGCCCCAGTTCGTACTCCCCGTCGTTCTTGATGACGTACCCCCTGTTTTCCAGGGTTCCGAGGTGGTTGTACACCGAACTTTTGGGGATCTCCGTGGACCCGGCGATCTCGGTAACCCCTGCAGGCTGGAGCTCGCGAACGGCTTCCACGATCCGTACTGCCCGACTGACCGCGCTCACCTCCGAACCGTGTTTTTCGTCCATACGCTGTTCCTCGGTAGCCGTTGTCATAAATTGACTGGGTGTTCAGCTAGTACAGTTCTCTGTTCTACTGAGCTGAACGAATACTCACTCATACTGTACTCGGGTGGGGTTCTCCCCTCGACGTTTCGGATTTTCGAACGAAGCTCCCTGTGCCGATGCGGGCCGAACTAAGAAAATGTTTCACGAATTACGATGGACTATCGGCAACTATTGTTTAGCTACACTGAACCCTCGTTATGTCGTGAATAACTCTTTCCCCGTACCGTGGAAAGAACCGACCGCACCAGGGGCGAGCTTGGTCTGGAGCGCCGTCCCCGTCTTTCCGGTGAATCCTCGTCGGCGACCCGGTAGCCAGTCGTCCCCCGGCTCTCGGCTGCGCTAACTTCAAGTACAGTTACTTGATATCTGTTAGCATGGATCTGTTCGATTCAGGCACAGTCCGATCTCTTTCGGTGCCGAACCGTGCCGTCTTCCGCCCCGTGCGAACGAGATTTGTCGACGACGGGAGACCGACCGAGGAGCTCGCGGCCCATCTCGGCGCCCGCGCGGCTGGCGGTGCCGGGCTGGTGGTCGGTCCCGCCGAGATGCTCGTTCACCCCTCGGCCAGTGGTCCTGCCTTCGTCGACGCGTACGACGACGGAACGGTTTCGGCGCTGACGAGCGTCGTCGACGCCGTCCACGACCACGACACGAAGATCGTCGGCCAGCTCACCCACACGGGGGCGGAGTCCCGCGGCGACTGGGAGATGCAGCCCCAGCTCGCCCCCTCGGCGTCGCCCTCCGACGCCGCCTACGAGATGCCCAAAACGATGACCCGGGACGACATCGACGAGGTGCTATCCGGGTTCGGCGACGCGGCGGCGAACCTCGATGCGGCCGGCTTCGACGGCGTCGAACTGGCCGCGGGCCCGTTCTCCGTCCTCCGACAGTTCCTCTCCCCGCGGTACAACGCCCGGGACGACGAGTACGGCGGCGACTGGCCCGCGAGGGCGCGGTTCGTGAACGAGGCGATCGACGCGGTCGCCGGGCGGATCGACGGGCCGGTCGGGCTCCACCTCTCGCTGGCGGAACTGGAGTACGGCGGCTACGGGTTCGACGACGTTCCCGCGATCCTCGACGCGCTCGCGGGGTTCGACTACCTCTCCTGTACCGTGGGGAGCCACGCGACGTACAACCAGACACACGCCGGCATCTCGGCGGAGGCGCCGGAGCTGCGTGACCCGATCGCGACGACTGCCGACGCCGTCGACGTCCCCGTGATCGGGCGGCTCCCGTTCACGAGCGTCGACGACGCCGACGCGCTGTTCGACGCCGGCGCCGAGTTCGTGAGCTTCACTCGCCAGCTGCTGGCGGACGCCGAGACGCTCGCGAAAGCCGACGCGGGGGAGCGCCCCAACCGCTGTATCCAGTGTAACCAGAAGTGTCTCGAAGCGGTGTACGGCCACGCTCACGGTGGCCACGTCGAGTGTGTCGTGAACCCCCGGACCGGCCGGGAGTCCGAGCTGCCAGCACTCTCCGCCCTCGACGACGCGGCGCTCCCGCAGCAGGTCCTCGTCGTCGGCGGTGGGGCGGCGGGGCTGCGCTTCGCTGCGGTTGCGGCCGAGCGCGGCCACGACGTGACGCTCCGCGAGGCGAGCGACAGCCTCGGCGGCCAGCTCGGCCTCGCCGCACAGGGGCCGCTCGCACCGTTCGCGCGGGCGAGCGAGGATCTGGCGGCCGCGGCGCGCGACGCGGGCGTCACGGTCGAACTGGCGTCGCTCGTGAACGCCGACAGCGTGGCGCCGTCGTGGGACGCTGTCGTCGTTGCCACGGGTGCGACGCGACCCGAGACGGGGGACCGGTTCGACGGCGAGGTCGTGAACGCGTTCGACGTGCTCGAGGGCGCCGAGGTGGGGGAGGACGTGCTGCTGTTCGACGAGAACCGCTGGGTCGTCACCGCCCAGACCGGGCTGGAGCTCCTCGGCCGCGGCGCGTCGCTGGAGATGGTCAGTAGCGACCACTACCCGGCGTTCCGCACCGAGCAGCCGAACCTCCCCGGCTTCGTCGCGGCGCTCCAGGCACAGGGCGCCGCGTTCACCGGGAACCACACCGTCGACTCGGTTGCCGAGGACGGGACGGTCACGCTCCGGAACACGCTCACCGGCGAGGGCGCGAGCCGAGAGCCGGACACCGTGGTCGTCGTCGGCCGGCGGCAGGCCGACGAGTCGCTCTACCTCGAACTCGACGAGCAGCGCGACGACGTGTATCGTGTGGGCGACGCCGTCTCGCCCCGGAAGCTCGACCGTGCGTACTACGACGGGGAACTGCTCGCACGGCGGCTGTAACGCTCGGTCAGGCGAGTCGCCGGTACAGCCACTCCGTCACCCGTGCCGGAACCACGCGGTCGGCCAGGATCGCGAGCCGTGCGTCCCAGCCGACGACGTAGCGGCGCTCCGGCCGCTCGACGCTCGCGGCGCGGTAGATCTCGTCGGCGACCCGTTCGGGCGCCATCCCGCGACGTTCACTGAGTCGCTGTGCGCGGTCCACGAGCCGACGGAGGCGTCCGTACTCGGCGACTTCGTCGAGCGTGGACTCGGTTTCGTGGAGCCGGTCCTCGAACCCCGTCCGCACGGCGCCGGGCTCGATCAGCACGACGTCGACGCCGACCCCGGCGGTCTCCGCCCGGAGCGACTCGCTCAGTGCTTCGAGCGCGTGTTTCGATCCGGCGTACGCGCCGCGAGTGGGGTAGGCGACCCGACCGAGCAGGCTGGAGACGTTCACGATCCGCCCGCTGCCAGCCCCACGCATGTGGGGCAGGACGGCCTGCGCGAGCCGGACGGGGCCGAACACGTTGACCTCGAACTGCGCGCGCAGCTGGTCCACAGGGATCTCCTCGACGGCGCCGGCCTGCCCGTAGCCGGCGTTGTTCACCAGACAGTCGATCCGGCTGTCGCGGGCGACGACGCGCTCGACGACGGCGTCGATCTGTCCCCCGTCGGTCACGTCCAGCGCGGCGGTCCGACAGCCGGCGTCGGCGAGATCGGTGATGTCCGTCGGGTCCCGAGCGGTGGCCCAGACCCGCCAGCCGGCGTCGAGGAAGCGCCGAGCGGTCGCGCGACCGATCCCCGAGGAACAGCCGGTGATCAGGACGACGGGGGAGTGATCGGGCGCCATGGTCATTTCGCGAGCATCCCCGCGTCGACGGGGAGGGTGATCCCGGTGACGTAGCGGGCGGCGTCGCTGGAGAGCCACATGTACGCCTCGCTCACGTCCCGGGGTTCGATCAGCTGGTCGTCCAGTACGTTCATCGATCCACTGGCGTCCGACACCGACGTGAGCGCGTCGTCGCCCATCGTCTCGAGGATGCCGTCGATCATCGGCGTCGCCACGCCGGTCGGGACGACCGCGTTGACGTTCACGCCGTGCTCCGCGAGTTCGAGCGCGAGCGCTTTCGTCAGCCCGACGACGCCGTGTTTGGCGGCGGCGTAGTGGCCCGAGCCCCTGGCGCCGACGAGCCCCGCCGTGGACGCGGTGGAGACGATCTTGCCGCCATCGCCGCGCTCGACGAACTGTTGGCCGACGTGCTTGCTGCAGAGCCACGTCCCCTTGAGAACGGTGTCGACGAGCTCGTCCCAGCGCTGTTCGTCCATCGCCACGAGATCGGCGACGTTCCAGATGCCGGCGTTGTTGGCGAGGATGTCGATCTTGCCGAACCGGTCGAGCGCCTCGTCGACGGCGGCTTCGACGGCGGACTCCCGGCGGACGTCGGCACGCACGACGAGCGCGTCCCCACCTTCGTCCTCGACGAGGCTGGCGGTCTCGTCCAGTTGGGCCGCGGAGGCGAGCGGGTACTGACTGGTCTCGATCCCCTTTGGCCCGTCGACGACCACCACGTCGGCGCCGTGTTTCGCGTACTGCCGGGCGTGGGAGCGGCCCTGGCCTCGGCCGGCGCCGGTGACGAACGCGACCTGGCCGTCGAACGCGTATTCGGGCACGATTGGTGGTGTTCGTCCTGCGACACGATTTAGCTTGTGGTGGGTCCGACGCCAGAACTATTACTAAACGTTTCTACACGAGGGGTATGGCAACCCCTGTCGAACTCGTGGTGTTCGCGGTCATCGGCCTGTTCGGGGCGAACGCGGTGCCCCACTTCGTGAAAGGCGTCACCGGGGAACGGCACATGACGCCGTTGGGGCCGGAGTCGAGCGCCGTAGCGAACGCGGTCTGGGGGAGCATCAACGTCCTCGTCGCGGGGTCGCTGGCGTGGGTGTATCGCGACGCTGTCGAACCGACCACGCTCGCGGTCGCGTTCGTAACTGGGACGGCGATGGCTGTCGGGCTGGCGTCGTACTGGGGAGAGTAGCGCTCGGGGGTGCCCCGCGAGGGCACCCGAGTCGGTCGCAGCTACTTCGCGGTCATCCCCGCGTCGACTTTCAGCGTCGTCCCGGTGACGTAGCTGGCGGCGTCGCTGGAGAGCCACATGTACGCCTCGCTGATCTCCTTGGGTTGGAGCATCTCCCCCTCGTCGAACACGTTCGCCGGTCCGGTCATCGCCATCGTCTCCTCGAGGAGCTCCTCGCCGTACGCCTCGACGTACCCCGAAATCATCGGCGTGTCCATCCCCGTCGGGGCGACGGCGTTGACGTTGACGTCGTACTCCGCGAGTTCGAGCGCGAGCGTCTTCGTCAGCCCGCGAACGCCGTGCTTGGCGGCCACGTAGTGGCCGTTCCCCGGCGACGCGGTGAACGCGGCCGTCGACGCCGTGGAGATGATCTTGCCGCCGTCGCCGCGGTCGATGAAGTGCTGCCCGACGTGTTTGGCACAGAGCCACACGCCTTTGAGGTTCGTGTCGATCATCTCGTCCCACTGCTGCTCGCTCATCTCCGTCGCGTCGGCGGCGTTGAAGATGCCGGCGTTGTTCGCGAGGACGTCGATCTTGCCGAAGTGGTCGACTGCTTGCTCGACAGCCGCTTCGACCTCGTCCTCCTCGCGGACGTCCATCTGGATCGCGAGTGCCTCCTGGCCCTCGTCCTCGACGAGACTCGCCGTCTCCTCGAGCTCGTCCGGCGTGCTGAGGTCGTAGGGGTTGGTGTCGACGTTCTCGCAGATGTCGGTGACGACGACGTCAGCGCCGTGTTTCGCGTAATGCTGTGCGTGTGAACGCCCCTGGCCGTGACCGGCGCCAGTGACGAATGCGACCGTACCGTCGAAATCGTATTCGACCATTGAGTGAGTGGTTATCGTCGATTGGTTAGCTTACTTCGCGAGGAACCCGGCGTCGACTGGAAGATAGACGCCGGTGACGTAGCGTGCGGCGTCGCTGGAGAGCCACATGTACGCCTCGCTGATATCCTTCGACTCGATCATCCCGCCGTCGCCGAAAACGTTCCACGGCCCGGTGAGCTCCGTCACCTCCCCGAGCGCCTCCTCGCCGTAGGCCTCGTTGACCCCCGTGATCATCGGCGTGTCGACCCCGGTCGGGCCGATACAGTTGACGTTGACGTCGTACTCGGCGAGTTCGAGCGCCAGCGTCTTCGTCAAACCGACGACCCCGTGTTTCGCGGCGACGTAGTGGCCCTGCCCGGGGATCCCGATCGCGCCGGCGGTCGAGGCCGTCGAGACGATCTTGCCGCCGTCGCCCCGTTCGACGAAGTGCTGGCCGACGTGTTTCGAGGCCAGCCAGACGCCTTTCAGGTTCGTGTCGATCATCTCGTCCCACATCGCCTCGTCCATCTCCACTGCGTCCGACATCGACGCGATGCCGGCGTTGTTGGCGAGGATGTCGATCTTGCCGAACTGATCGACGGCGCGTTCGACCGCGGCTTCGACGTCGCTCTCGTCGCGAACGTCCATCTCGATCGCCAGCGCCTCCTGCCCCTCGTCCTCGACGAGGCTGGCTGTCTCCGCGAGCTCCTCGCTGGTCCCGAGGTCGTAGGGGACAGTCTCCACGTTCCGACTGATGTCGGTGACGACGACGTCGGCGCCGTGTTTCGCGTAGTGTTGGGCGTGCGAGCGCCCCTGTCCGTGTGCCGCCCCCGTGACGAACGCCACCTTGTTGCTGAAGTCGTACTCGACCATGGTCACTTGGCTGTCGCGCCCGCGTCGACGGGCAGTGCGATCCCGGTGACGTAGCGTGCGGCGTCGCTGGAGAGCCACATGTACGCCTCGCTGATGTCTTTCTCCTCGATCATCTCGCCCGGCTCGAACACGTTCATCGGGCCGGTCAGCTCGCCCATCTCCTCGAGCATCTCCGGGCCGTACGTCTCGATGTAGTTGTTCATACCCGGGCTGTCCAGCGCTGTCGGGCAGACGGCGTTGACGTTGACGTCGTACTCGGCGAGTTCGAGCGCCAGCGTCTTGGTGAGGCCGATAACGCCGTGTTTGGCTGCGACGTAGTGGCCGGCGCCGGGCGCGCCGACGAGGCCGGCCGTCGAGGAGGTGTTGACGATCTTGCCGCCGTCGCCGCGCTCGACGAAGTGCTGGCCGACGTGCTTGCTGCAGAGCCAGACGCCCTTGAGGACGGTGTCGATCACGACGTCCCACAGCGCCTCGTCCATCTCGACGAGATCCGCCATCGGCCAGATGCCGGCGTTGTTCGCGAGGATGTCGATCCTCCCGAACTCCTCGAGCGCCTGGTCCACCGCCGACGCGACCTGCTCCTCCTCGCGAACGTCCACTTCGAGGGCCAGCGCCTCCTGTCCCTCGTCCTCGACGATGCTGGCCGTCTCGTGGAGTTCCTCCGTGGTCCCCATGTCGTAGGGGACCGACTCCAGGTTGTGGCCGACGTCGGTGACGACGACGTCGGCGCCGTGTTTCGCGTAGTGTTGTGCGTGCGATCGCCCCTGTCCGTGTGCGGCGCCGGTGACGAACGCCACCTTGCCGCTGAAGTCGTACTCTGGCATTGTGTTGTCTCGGTTACTTCGAAGTCATCCCTGCGTCGACGGGGAGCCCGATCCCGGTAACGTAGCGTGCGGCGTCGCTGGAGAGCCACATGTACGCCTCGCTCACGTCCTTCGCCTCGATCATGTCCACGTCCTCGAACACGCTCCACGGCCCGGTGAGCGCCCCCATCTCGTCCATCAGCTCCTCGCCGTAGGCCTCGGTGAACCCGGCGATCATCGGCGTCTGAACGCCGGTGGGACAGACGGCGTTGACGTTGACGTCGTACTCCGCGAGTTCGAGCGCCAACGTCTTCGTCAGGCCGAGCACACCGTGTTTCGTCGCGACGTAGTGGCCCGCGGAGGGGGTCGCGATCAGCCCCGCAGCCGACGCGGTGGAGACGATCTTGCCGCCGTCGCCGCGGTCGATGAAGTGCTGCCCGACGTGTTTGGCACAGAGCCACACGCCTTTGAGGTTCGTGTCGATCATCTCGTCCCACTGCTGTTCGGGCATCTCCGTCATGTCGGCCGCGTTGAAGATGCCGGCGTTGTTCGCGAGGATGTCGATCCTGCCGAACTCGTCGATAGCTTCGTCGACGGCCGCGGCGACTTCGTCCTCCTCGCGCACGTCCATCTGGATGGCGAGCGCCTCCTGCCCCTCGTCTTCGACCATGCTCGCCGTCTCCTCGAGCTCGTCCGACGTGCTGAGGTCGTAGGGGTTGGTCTCGATGTTCTCGCAGATGTCGGTGACGACGACGTCGGCGCCGTGTTTCGCGTAGTGCTGTGCGTGCGACCGTCCCTGGCCGTGACCGGCGCCAGTGACGAACGCGACCTTACCGTCGAAATTGTACTGTACCATGTTGTTGGGTTGTTGATTGTTATCTGTCGTGCGTTACTTCGCGAGGAACCCGGCGTCGACGGGGAGGAAGATGCCGGTGACGTAGCGTGCGGCGTCGCTGGAGAGCCACATGTACGCCTCGCTGATGTCGCTCGGTTCGATCATGTCCGTGTCCGGGAAGACGCTCATCGGCCCCGCTACGGCGCCCATCTCGTTCATGAACTCCTCGCCGTACCCCTCGAGCATCCCCGCGACCATCGGGGTGTCGACAGCTGTCGGCCCGATGCAGTTGGCGTTGACGTCGTACTCGGCGAGTTCGAGCGCGAGCGTCTTCGTGAGGCCGATGACGCCGTGTTTCGCGGCGACGTAGTGGCCGTTACTCGGAATGCCGACCTGCCCGGCGGTCGACGCGGTGGAGACGATTTTTCCCCCGTCGCCACGGTCGATGAAGTGTTGTCCGACGTGTTTCGAGCAGAGCCATACCCCCTTGAGATTCACGTCGACGAGCTCGTCCCACATCGCCTCGTCCATCTCCGTCAGGTCGGCGATCGATTCGATGCCGGCGTTGTTGGCGAGGATGTCGATACGGCCGAACTCGTCGAGCGCCTCGTCGACGGCGGCCTCGACTTCGGCTTCGTCGGAGACGTCGGCTTCGACAGTGAGTGCTCGCTGGCCTTCGTCCTCGACGAGACTCGCCGTTTCGTCGAGTTCGTCGGCCGTACCGAGGTCGTACGGCACCGTGTCCTTGTTGTGAGCGATGTCGACGGCGACGACGTCGGCACCGTGTCTCGCGTAGTGTTGTGCGTGTGAGCGCCCCTGTCCGTGTGCAGCCCCCGTGACGAAGGCCACCTGACCGGTGAAGTCGTACTCTGGCATGGGTCTGTCTCCGGGAACGACCCTGCGTTATGTACTAACGCGGTGTGTGTTCCCACATTACCATGTTTTATCATCCACAATAAGTGTACTCCAACTCATCAATACTCGGGGACCTATCAGATTTAATAAATTATCTCCCCGTGGTTGAGAAACCAGATCGACAGCGGAAAATCGGTCTCGGTCGGGGCTCAGTCCTCGAGCCCCAGCTCGCGCCGCACGTCGTGGAAGACGCCCATCACGTCCTGTTCCTCCTCCTCGAACGGGAGGCGCTGGAGGCGGTGTTCCAGCGCCATCCGGGCGACGCGGCGGACGGTCCGGGCGGTCACCTCGTCGTCGCCCTCGAACGCCGCGAGCGTGCGGGCGGCCCGCCGGAGCGTGATGTCGCCACGGTGGCCGTCGACGTCGAGTTCGATGTTCATGCCGGCGATCAGCCGGGCGACGTCGTCGCCGAGCGCCACGCCGTCGAGCCGCGTCCGGGCAGCAGCGATATCCTCCCGGAGCGCCGCCTGCTCGTCGGCGTACTCCGCACGGAACGCCTCGGGGTTGGCCTCGAACGCGGCGCGGCGGCGGCTGATCTCCACGCGGTCGTCCACCTCCGTGACACCCTCGACGTCGACGACGAGGCCGAACCGGTCCAGCAGCTGCGGGCGGAGGTCGCCCTCCTCGGGGTTCATCGTCCCGACGAGGATGAACTCCGACGGGTGGCGGAAGGAGACGCCTTCGCGTTCGACGATGTTCTCCCCCATCGCTGCCGCGTCGAGCAATACGTCGACGATGTGGTCGTCGAGCAGGTTCACCTCGTCGACGTAGAGGATGTTCCGGTTGGCGTCCGCGAGGATGCCGGGTTCGAACTGTCGTTCGCCAGCCTGCACCGCGCGTTCGAGGTCGATACTGCCGACGACGCGGTCCTCCGAGGCGTTCAGCGGCAGGTCCACCACCCGCATCGACCGGGTCTCGGTTGGGAGGTCGTCGCCGGCCGCGTGGCGCTCCCGACAGTCGTCACACATCCGGTCGTGGTCGTCGGGCGGGCAGCCGTACGGGCAGTCCGCCACGGCCTCGATGTCGGGCAGCACCTCCGCCAGCGCACGGACGGCGGTGGATTTGGCGGTGCCGCGCTCGCCCCGGATCAGCACGCCCCCCACGTCGGGGTTGATGGCGTTGAGCACGAGCGCGCGCTTCATCTCGGTCTGGTCGACGATGGCCGTGAACGGGAACGTCCCGGCGGCTCGCGGTTCCTCCTCGGCTCCCGGCGTGTCGTGTGTGATGTCGTGGTTCGTCATCGATTGTGGTCGATCGTCGTCGGTCTCGTCCCCGTCGCGTCGGGTCATGCCGTTCCCTCCTCCCAGTCGAGCGCCTCGAGGTCCACGTCACGCGGGAGATCGATCAGCGGCAGGTAGTCCGCCCCCATCGCCGCCGCGAACTCGCGGTTGCGCTCGTGGCGTTTCCGCTTCATCCGCCGGGCTTTCCGGTCGGTCCAGATCTCGTCCGGCGTCGTGTCGATCTTGTGGCCGGTGTCGACGAACACCGACGGGATGTCGTCGTCGTCGAACATCGCCGCGGCGCGGAACGTGTCCTCCTTGGCGTCGCCGTCCTCGCGGTACTCGACGTTCGACTGCCCGTCGGACAGCACCACGACAAGCGGGTAGAGCTCTTGGTCGCGGCGTTGCTCCCGCTGGACCAGTTGGTACGCCTCGACCAGCCCGTGAGCCAGCGGCGTGTTCCCGCCGACGGTCAGCCCCGAGACGGCGTCGCGGGCCTGCCGGTGGTTGCGGGTGGGTTCGACCAGCGTGAACGCCCCCTCGCCGCGGAACACCACCACGGCGACCCGGTTTCGGGCGCGGTAGGCGTCCTCGATCAGCGAGAGCAGGCCGCGTTTGGTCTCCATCATCTGCCGGCCGCTCATCACGCTGCCGCTGGCGTCGACGACGAACACCACCAGCGCACGCGCGGTCCGCTCGCGGAGCTTCTGCCGGAGGTCCCGCGGTTCGATCACCAGTTCGTCGCCCTCCCCGCCACGCTGTCGCTGGTGGGGCGCAGCCGCACGCAGCGTCGCGTCGATCGCCACGTCGTCGACGTCCTCCCGGATCCGCGAGCGGACGTACCGCCCGCTGCGCACGTCGACCCGCGAGGGGGTCCGTCGCGCGAGCGCGCTCCGCATCGTCCGGTCCTTCTCCGGGTCGATGGCGGTCCGGTCGACCGTGTAGGACGCCTCGCCCTCGGCGATGGGGATGCCGCCCCCCTGCTGGTCGGCCGAGTCGTCGCCCTCGGACTCGTCGTCGTCGTCCTCGCCCTCCTCGGCGTCCTCGTCGTTGCCGGTCGAGAGCGCTGCTTCGCCGAAAGTCATCTCGGCGACCCCCTCCACGCGGTGGGGGAACGCGAAGTACTGAGCCTCCGCGACGCTGGACTCCGTCACTTCGTCCTCGCCGTCGAGTGCGGCGATGGCGCGGGCGATCCGGGAGACGGCGATGTCCGCGCGCATCCCGTGGGCGCGCTGCCGGAGCGCCTCGTAGGAGGCGTCACGCTGTCGGTCCTCGGCCATCTCGACCCTCCCGAGGCGCTCGCGGGCCGCCCGGAGGCGCTCGCGGAGCGCTCGCTGTTCGTCGGCGTACGCCGCGCGGAACGCCTCGGGGTCGGCGTCGAACGCCTCCCGGCACTCGGCGATCTCGACGCGCTCCCCGGGATCGTCGCTGGCCCCGACGTCGACGACGATGTCGAAGCGGTCGAGCAGTTGGGGTCTGAGCCCGCCCTCCTCGGGGTTCATCGTGCCGACGAGAACGAACTCCGACGGGTGGCGGAAGGAGACGCCCTCGCGTTCGACGATGTTCTCGCCCATCGCCGCCGCGTCGAGCAGCACGTCGACGATGTGGTCGTCGAGCAGGTTCACCTCGTCGACGTAGAGCACGTTGCGGTTGGCGTCCGCCAGGATACCGGGGTCGAACGTCGCTTCCCCCGACTCGACGGCTCGCTGGAGGTCGATACTGCCGACGACCCGGTCCTCCGAGGCGTTCAGCGGCAGATCCACCACCCGCATCCGTCGTCGTTCGACCGGGAGGTCGTCGCCGGCCGCGTGGCGCTGCTGGCAGTCGCTGCACATCCGATCGGGGTCGGCGGGCGGACAGCCGTAGGGGCAGTCCGCGACGACCGCGATCTCGGGCAGCACCTCCGCCAGCGCACGCACGGCAGTCGACTTGGCGGTCCCGCGTTCACCACGGAGCAGCACGCCGCTCACGTCCGGGTTGACGGCGTTGATCAGTAACGCACGCTTCATCGCTTGCTGGTCGACGATCCCGGTGAACGGGTACGATACCTCCATGTCAGTGTCTCACAATGGGACAGATGGTTATAAACAAGTTCCGGACCTACCACCGGCGGTACACCTTTATCCTCGCCCGGACAAGACCTGAGAGAGAACCACACACAAGCTATGCCAGACATGCTTTTCACGCCGAGACGAATCGGGTCAGTGACGATCCCGAATCGAACGGTGTTCCTCGCCCACGAGACGGGGTTCGCGGAGGACGGCCTGCCGACCGAGCGCGACGCCGCCTACTACGAGGCGCGGGCCCGCGGCGGCGTCGGCCTCATCATCGGCCCGTCGAGCATGCTCGTCCACCCGAGCGCGTCGAACCCGATGTACGCCTCGGGGTACGACCCGGACGTGATCCCGCGGCTCCGGATGATCGCCGACGCCGTCCACGACCACGGGACCAAGGTGTTCGCCCAGCTCCAGCACACCGGTGGGGAGGACACCGGCGAGCACGCGATGCGGGAGACGTGGGCGCCGTCTGCGGTCCCGTCGGAGTACGGCTACGAGATGCCCAAGCGGATGGAGCACGAGGACATCGAGGAGATCAAACTCGGCTTCGCGAAAACCGCCGAGCACGTCGAACGGGGGAACCTCGACGGGATCGAACTCAAGGCGGGCCACGACGGGATCCTGCGGCAGTTCCTCTCGCCGAAGTACAACAACCGCGACGACGAGTACGGCGGCTCGCTGGACAACCGTGTCCGCCTCGTGAACGAGGTCGTCGAGGCGATCCGGGACCGCGTGGGCGAGGAGTTCCCGGTCGGGATCCGGCTCACGCTGGACGAGATGGAGGAGGGCGGCTACGACTACGACTACGCGGTCGAAGTCATCCGCCGGCTCCACCCGAGCCTGGACTTCATCGACTCCGACATCGCCACGATCTCGAAGCTGTACATCACCGACGCGCCGATGCACGCGCCGCTCGGCTACACGTCCGAGTACTACGGCGCCGCGCGGGAGGAGGTCGACATCCCGGTCATCGCGGCCGGCCGGATCAACGACCTCACGAAGGCCAACGACGTGCTGGAGGAGGGCCGTGCGGACTTCGTCGGGATGTGCCGCCAACTGATCTGCGACGCCGACACGGTCCGGAAGGTCCGCCGCGGCGAGGACGAGGAGGTCACCCACTGCATCGCCTGCAACCAGAACTGTCTGGGCGGCATCCACACCAACGGCCACGTCGGCTGTATCCAGACGCCACGCTCGGGGCGGGAGACGAAGATCCCCCATCTCGAGGACCGCGATCCGGCGTCGACGCCACGGGACGTGCTCGTCGTCGGCGGCGGGCCCGCGGGGCTCTCCTTCGCCGTGACGGCCGCCGACCTCGGCCACCAGGTGACGATCCGTGAACGGGAGGCCCAGCTCGGCGGCCAGTCGAACATCGCGACACAGGTCGACTCCCGACAGGAGTTCGGCGACGCGGTGCGGAACCTGAAGAACCAGCTCGGGAACCGCGACGTGACCGTCGAGACGAACACGGAGGTCGTCCCCGAGGCCGTCGACGCCGACGCGTGGGACGACGTGGTCGTCGCCATCGGCGCCAGCGAGAGCCAGCCGGACCTGCAGGGGCCGGACGTCCACCGCTCGTGGGACGTGCTCCGGGGCGACGACGTCGGGGACTCGGTGATCGTCTTCGACAACAACAAACACGCGGCGGGGGTCAGCGTCGCGGAGTACCTCGCGGCCGACCACGACGTGACGTTCGTGACGACCTCCTACCACCCGGGCGACCAGCTGGAGGGGACGAACGTCCCGCCGTTCCTCGAGACGCTGTACGAACACGGCGTCGACATCGAGACGCACGTCACCGTCATCGGGTTCGAGGGCAACACCGCCCAGCTGCTCAACGTCTACTCCGAGGACGTGCACACTGTCGCTGCCGACTCGCTCGTGGTTGCGGAACGCCGGGAGGCTCGGACCGGCCTCGCCGACGCGCTGGAGGAACAGGGGTTCGCGGCCGACGCGGTCCACCGTGTCGGCGACTGCGTCGCGCCGCGACTGATCGACAAAGCCATCTACGACGGCGAGCTGCTCGCCCGGGAGCTATCCGCATGACTGTGAGGTGTGACCGATGACGCAGATCGTGGCCGTGCCCGACGCCGACGACGCTGCGCTGCTGGACGAAGCCCACCGACTCGCCGAGGCGCTCGGCGACGCCGGTGCGGAACCACCCACCGTCGTCGCCGTCGCGTTCGACGGCCTCGTCACGCCGGCGGAAGCCACAGCGGGGGCTCCCGACGAGGTGCTGCACGTGACACGGGAGAACGGGACGTTCACGTCGGGCGCGGCGGGCATCCGTGCCCGCTCACGGGCGCTCGCGGAACTGACCGACGACGCACGGGCCGTCCTGCTGCCCGACACCGCGGACGGTGCCGACCTCGCGGCGGCGACGGCGCGGCAGCGGCGGGGCGCCTGCGTCACCGACTGCCTGCTGCGTGTGCGGGACGGTGAACTGCGCGCCGGCCGGCCCGCCTACGGCGGTCGCGCGTACGCCGAACTCGATTTCGAGCGGGAGCCCCCCGTCGTGACGCTCAACACCGAGGCGCTCGGGACGCCCGATCAGCCCCCAGAGGGCGAGCCGACCGAACGCACCGTCGCGGTCGACGTGGCCGACGACGACCGCATCCGGCACGTCGAGACGTTCGAGGTGCCCGAGGCCGACCTCGCGAAGGCGCGGCGCATCGTCGCCGGCGGGTTCGGACTCGGCGGCGCTGACGGGTTCGACCTGATCGAGGAGCTCGCGGACGCGTTCGGCGCCGCGGTGGGGGCGTCGCGCCCGCCCTCCGACGAGGGCTGGGTGGCCTACGACCGCCAGATCGGCGTGACGGGGAAGGAGATCGACGTGGAGCTGTACGTCCCCTGTGCGATCTCGGGCGACTCCTACCACATGCGCTCGGTGAACGCGGACCACCTGATCCCGATCAACTCCGATCCCGAAGCGCGGATCTTCAACTTCGCCGACATCGGGATCGTCGGCGACGCCTACGAGTACGGGCCCGCGCTGGCCGAGGCGATCCGGCAAGCGAGAGCGGACGACGAGTCCGCGGCGGCCGAGGAGGTGGCCGAATGACCGACGTCTCCGTCGACGTGGTGGTCGTCGGCGCCGGGCGGGCCGGCGTCGCCGCCGCCTACAAGCTCGCCGACGAGGGGTTCGAGGTGGCGCTGGTCGAGCGCGCCAAACAGGCCGGGATGAAAAACGTCACCGGCGGCGTGCTCTACGGCAGCATCCTGGACGACCTCGTGCCGGAGTTCCCCGAGGAGGCGCCGCTGGAACGCCACGTCGTCGAGCACAACATCAAACTGCTCCACGGCGACGCGGAGGTCTCCATCGGCTACCGCGACCTCGAGCTCCGGGAGGAGCCCAACTACACGCTGATGCTCGGGAAGTTCGACCGGTGGTTCGTCGACCGCGCGGTCGAACGGGGCGTGACGTTCGTCTCCGAGACGACGGTCCAGGACGTGACACAGGAGGCCGACCGCGCGGTGGTCCACACCGACCGCGAGAACGGCGACATCGCCTGCGACGCCGTGATCGGCGCCGACGGCGTGAACACGACCGTCGGTCGGAAGACGGGGATCCAGCGCACGATGCGCAACGAGGACATGGCACTGTCGGTCAAGAAAGTGATCGACGTGGGCCGGGAGACGATCGACCAGCGGTTCAACCTCGACAGCGACGAGGGCGCCGCGTACATCTACACGGGGTTCCCCGAGGGCGCGCCGACGATCGGCTACTTCCTCTACACGTTCGAGGAGTACATCTCCGTCGGCGCGGTCGGCGGCCTCGAGACGCTCCGGTGGCTGGGCGACGAGGGGTACGGCGACACCGGCACCCCGCTGTACTCGCTGCTTGAGGAGTTCATGGAGCTGGACACCGTCCGCCCCTACGTGCAGGGTGACGCCGTCGAGGAGTATCAGGGGATCCTCGTGCCAGAGCACTCCTACGACACGCTCCCCGACCGCCACGACCGGCGGGTCGCGCTCGTCGGCGACGCCGCGGGGCTCGTCCTCAACAAGGGGTACACGTTCCGCGGCCTCGACTACGGGATCAAGAGCGGGCTCGTCGCCGCCGAGGCCGCGATGCAGTGTGCCGAGGACGGGAACTGGGATGCGTTCGGCCGGCGGTACGACGACCGACTGGAGGCGTCGTACGTCCTCCAGGATATGAAGCAGCACCGCCACCTGCCGAAGTTCCTGAAGAACGAGCGGATGTACGGCGCGTACCCGGGCATCGCGACCGAGACGCTCCGGGGGATGTACTCCGCGGAGACCGACGCGTCCGGGCTGACGTGGCGGCAGGCGTACCGCGCGTTCCGGCGGAGCGACGCCGGGTTCCTCGACCTGCTCAAGGACGGCTACCGGGGGCTCAGGTCGCTGTGACCCCAAAGAGCAATACCGATCGACACGAACACAGAGCTATGAGTTCACACACACCACACGTGGCCGGCGGAGGCACAGACCGATGAGCGTTCAGGACGACCTGGAGACGGTCGAGTGGGACGTCAGCGAGGACGCCCACATCACCGTCGACAACGAGCAGTGTATCACCTGCGAGGACAAACCCTGTCTGCATCTCTGTCCCGCGGAGTGCTTCGACTACCAGGAGGACCAGGAGGGCGGCATCTACTTCGCGTACGAGCCGTGCGTGGAGTGTGGCGCCTGTATGGTGTTCTGTGCGAACGACCCCGAGAAGGGGGCCGTCTCGTGGTCGAAGGCAGAGGGCGGCAAGGGCGTCGAGTTCGACTTCGGCTGACCATGAACCTCGACGACCAGACAGCGATCGTGACCGGCGGCGCGAGCGGGATCGGCGCGGCGACGTGTCGCGTGCTCGCCGAGCGCGGCGCGGACGTCGTCGTCGCGGATCTCTCCGTCGAGGAGGGTGAAGCGGTTGCCGACTCGATAACTGCCGAGGACGGCGGCGACGCCTCGTTCGTCGAGACCGACGTGAGCGACGAGGACGCCGTCGCGGCGATGGTCGAGCACGCCGAAACGACGTTCGACAGCGTCGACGTGCTCGTCAACAACGCCGCCGTCGCCTCACGGGAGGCCGACAGCCGGATCACGGAGTTCGACGACGACGCCTACGAGTTCCTGACCGGCGTGAACCTCAAGGGGCCGATGTACGCCGCCAAGCACGCGATCCCCGCGATGCTCGACACCGGCGACGGGACCGGCGTCGTGGTCAACAACGCCTCCATCGCCGCGCTGATCGCGGAGCCCGGGATGGACATCTACACGGCGACGAAGGGCGCGCTCGTCTCGCTGACCCGCTCGATCGCCGTCGAGTACGCGCCCGAGATCCGTGCGAACACCGTCTGCCCCGGCATCGTCGAGACGCCGATGCTCGAAGCCGCCATGGAGTCAGCGGGAGACGGCGACGTCCCCGACACGATGGCGTCGATGATCGAGGAAACGCCGCTGGGGATCGCCGACCCCGAGGATATCGGCCGCGCGATCGCGTTCCTCGCGTCCGACGACGCGGCGTTCGTCACCGGGGCGACGATCCCGGTCGACGGGGGGTACACCGCCCGATGAAGGCGCTCGTCACGGCACGCCCCGAACCCCACCGGGTCGTCGACGACGACGGGAACGCGGAGCCGTACCGCCCCCAGCTCAGCATCGACGACCGCGTCGCGCTGGCGGCCGCCCGCGACCTTGCCGAGGACGTGACGGCGGTCGGCATCGGCGGCGACCCGGCGAAGCGCTGTGTTCGGACGGCGCTCGAAGGCGGCGCCGACGCCGGGCTCCACGTGGCGTACGACCCGATCGAGGAGGCCGCCGGCGACAAGTACGCGACCGTGCTGGCACGCGTCGCTGCCCGCGAGTCGCCGGACGTCGTCGTCGTGGGGCAGTCGTCCTCGTTCGCGGGCGCCGAGATCGCGACGCTGGTGGGCGAGCAGCTGGACTGGCCAACCGCGACGCGGGTGACGGGGCTCGGCACACCGGAGATCGACGCCGAACTCTCGGTCGATCAGGGTGAGATCGCCGTCCAGCGGAAGCTGGCGATCGGCCGGCAGGAGGCGGTCGTCGTCGAGTCGCCGACGGTGCTGGGGATCGACGTCGGCTACACCGACCCCGACCGCGCGCCGCTCTCGACGGTCGTCGCCGGCCAGCGGGCCGAGATCGAGACGGCACCGCTCGAGGACGTCGCGCCCGGGGAGTCCCGGTTCTCGATGAGCGTCGGCGCGGCAACGGTGGAGGACGTGACCCCGAACGAGCGCTGGGGGCGCGGCCGCCCGCCCAGAACCGGCACCGTCGAACAGCGAATCTACCGGATGCTCGGCCGCGGCACCGACGAGGGCTCCAGCGCCGGCGAGCGCATCGACGCCCCGCCCGAGGAGGCGGCCGAGCAGGTCGTCGACTACCTCCGGCGGAACGGGCTGCTCTAGGTGAGCCGGAACCGCGCGCTCGGCCGGAGGTGGGCGACCGTCCCGTGGGCGAGTGCGCCCCGGTAGACGCCGAGCTGGTAGCCGAGGTGGTCCGCGAGGTAGTAGCCCGCGTAGGCGAACCGGGACGTCGCCGGCGCGTGGACGTGGTACTCGACGACCGCCGGGAGGCCGACCGCGCCGACGAGCGCGGCTGCGACAGCCGAACCGACCCACGCCGGGCCGACCAGCCAGCAGCCCACCGCGAGCCCCGCGCCGGGGAGCGAGTAGTACCGTGTCACCTCCCGTGAGAGCGCGTACGCCGACGAGAGTCGAGTGCGGGCCCAGCTCGCGGCGAGGTCGCTCGTCGTGACCGCAGGGGCGAGCCGCCGGGCACGCCGCCAGCCGCGCCAGCCTCGAAGGCCGGCGGTCCCCACGAGTACGGCCACGCCGAGCGCGACCGCGCCAGTCGCGACTGTACCCGTGCCGACGACGCCGACCACTGCGAGGACGGCGACCAACAGCGCGACGACCGGGACGCCGACGCTGCCGTCCTCGCGGTCGTGCTCGCTCGCCAGCAGTGCCTCCGACGCGCCGTAGGCCCCCCGTCGGGCGGCGAACGCTCGGGGGGCGTCACGGTAGGCGTGTTCCACCACGCCGCGCGGCGTGTACACCACCGCGTACCCGGCGTCGAGCGCACCCCAGCAGACGGCCACGTCCTCGGCGACGTTTCGTTCGGGGAACCGTACCGTCTCGAACACGGCACGACGGCCGACGAGGTTCGCGGTCGGGAGGTACGGCGTCCGTCCGGTGGGGTCGACACGGGTGGCGTACGCCCCCATATCGAGCGAGGAGTTCACCCCCTCGTAGGCGCTCGCCGCGCCCTCGCCGGCCGGCCGGACGCGACCCCCCACGAGATCCGCGACCGCGAGACACGGGACGAGATCGGCGAGCCACCGGGGCCGCGGTCGGCAGTCGGCGTCGGTGAACGCGATCACGTCGTGGCGCGCCGCGTCGACGCCGCGGTTCCGTGCGGCGCCGATACCGATCGGGTCGTCCGGGGCACCGACGCGAACGAGTCGGACCTCGTCGCCGGCCCCCTCACGGCTCTCGACCAGTTCCCGCGTCCCGTCGGTCGAGCCGTCGTCGACGACGACTACCTCGGAGTCGGGGTAGTCCAGTTCGGCCAGCGCGTCGAGACAGTGGGCGAGGTTTTCGCGATCGTTTCGGACCGTGACGACGACCGACACCGGCGGCCGGTGCTCGGGGTCACGCGACGGTCGCCACTCGAGGAAGTCACGGGTGGCGAGCCGTTCGAACAGTCGTTCGACGGTGTCGAGCTCGTGGCCCGTCTCCGCGGCGACGCGCTCGGGAGCGCGGAACTGGCCCGTCGGGAGCGCCTCGACGAGCGCCACGGCGGCGTCGTTGAGCCGTGTCGCAGTCAGCGGCTGTCGTGAGACCACCACGTTGTCAACGACCGTGACGCTGTCGCGGCGGCGGTACTCGCCCGCGCTGCCGGCTCGCTCGCCGGTTCGGTCGGGAGAAGCGGCGGCGGGGGTCGACACGGGCTCAGTCGCCCGAGAGGATCGCCCGCAGCTGGGGGTCTTCGCCATCGGGGTCGGCGCTCCCCATCGCGACCGCGGGACAGCCCTCGTGGTCGTCGATCTGGCTGCGGAGGTTCGCGATCTCGTCCCAGGCGGTCTGGAACCCGTCCTCGACGACGTTGCCCGAGGCGAGGTGGTCCCACTGCGTGAACGCACACGGGAACACGTCGCCCGCGGGGTCGACCAGGCAGGTCATCGAGCCCGCACCGCACTGCTTGAGCGTGTTGTTGCGCACCTCGCCCAGCGCGTTGAGGTAGAAGAAGGAGTCACCCGTCCGCACGTCGGGGTGGTCCTCGATCCAGCCGTGGAGCCAGCGGATCCCCTCCTCCGTGAGGCGGAACTCGTCCCACGTGTCCTCGCCGCGGCCGCTGGGGCGGAAGCGGTTCAGCCGCAGGCCGGCGCCGTGGGCCTCGGCGAGCTCGTAGATCTCGGGCAGGTCTTCGACGTTCTGCCGGGTGACCACGGTGTTGACGGTCGTCCCGATGTCGCGGTCCTCCAGCCGTTCGAGCGCGTCGACGACCTGCTCGTACACGCCCTCGCCGCGGATCGCGTCGTTCTCGGCCTGCAGCCCGTCCATGCTCACCTGCAGGAACAGGGGGTCCATCGCCTCGATCCGGTCGAGGGTGGCCTCGTCGAGCTGGGTGCCGTTCGTGCTCACACACGTCGAGATGTTCCGGTCGGTGAGCTCCTCGAGCAGTTCCAGCATGTCGGGGCGGACGAACGGCTCGCCGCCGCCGATGTTGACCTGGAACACGTCCATCTCGTCGAGCTCGGCGATGAACTCGTGGGCCTGTTCGGTCGTGAGCTCGTTCGGGAGCTGGTGGCCCGGGCCGCTCCCGGAGAGACAGTGATCGCAGTGGAGGTTACAGCCCAGCGTCACCTCCCAGGTGATGGTGACCGGCGCCGAGAGCGGCTCACTCGACATCCGCGAGCACCCCGCGGTCGATGAGGGTTGCGACGACAGCCGGCGAGAACTCGCGCTCGACGGCGTCGCGCGGCCGCCGCTCGCCGTCGACGAACTCGAGCACGTCGATGACGGTGTCGCTCACTTCGTACATCGACGCGTCCTCGTACCCGTAGTTCTCGTGGTCGTACACCAGTCCTCCCTCGGCCTCGCGGCGGAACTTGACGTGGTCGGGTCTGGCGACGGGCGCCATCTCAGTAGACGCCGCAGATCCCGTCGATCCGAAGCTCCTCCTCGAAGAGGTCTTCCTCGATGTCCGGTTCGTCGGGGTCAGACTGGTCGGTATCCGAGCTCGTATCCGCCGATTGTGACATACGGTAAGCATACACAATGAACTGGTAAATAGATTTGGATGCTCGAACTGTTCACATCGGAACCGGCGGGGGAGCACACTCGGCGCAGGCGAACGCTCTTGTGTCGTCCGCCACCGGCTCCCGTATGGGAGAAAAGCAGCCGGAACGAGTGACGGTGGCCGAGATGTCGTGGCCGGAGGTCGAAGCGGCGCTCCGAGCGGGGCAGGCGACGATCATCCTGCCGCTCGGGGCGACGGAGCAACACGGGCCACATCTCCCGCTCGGGACGGACACACGCCTCGCAACCGCGCTCGCGGAACGCGTCGCTCGTCGGCTCGGGGACGCGCTCGTCGCACCGCCCGTCCCCGTCGGCCCGTCCGAGGAACACACCGGGTTCCCCGGGACCGTATCCATCCCCCGGGACACGCTCACTGACCTGCTTCGGGAGTACGTGGCGTCGTTCGACGCACAGGGGTTCGAGCGCGTCGTGATCCTCCCCGGCCACGGTGGGTGGTTCCCCGTCGTCGACGCCGCCGCCCCGGAGCTCTCACGGACGGTGGAGGCCGACGTCGTCGCCGTGACCGGGCTCCAGCGGTACATGGAGCTGCTTCAGGAGGGGCTCACGGCCGCCGGAATCGACGTCGACGAGCCAGTCGTCCATGCGGGTGCCAGCGAAACCGCGATGCTCCTCGCGCTCGCGCCGTCGCTCGTGAGCGGCCCGTTGCCGGACGGCCACACCGGACCGGTGTCCGAAACGACGCTGTTCGCGGAGGGGATCGAAGCGTACGACGAGGACGGTGTGCTCGGCGATGCGCGCCCGGCAACTGCCGACGCCGGGGAGGTCCTGCTCGAACACGTGGCAACCGCCCACGCCGAGTACGTTCGTGAGGAACTCGACGCCCGCGATCAGGCGGGGGAGTCGTAGCTCGTCGGTTCCGACAGGCCGGCGTGGAACGGCGCCGTGACGATGGCCCCATTAAACTCCGTATAGACGCATCTACTTGCCTGGCGCTATCTCGCGCTCGAGTGGTAAGTGTTCTGTTGCCACCAACGTCCGGCACACGCTCCGTCGAGTCTCGGCGACGATGGTTGAGCCCCGAACTGGTCGCTGATGGGGTTCCGGAGGGCCGGCCGGGATCGGGAGGCGGCGGCGAACGACTGCCGCAGTGTCTTCGGTCGCGAACGGGGTCAACTGATCGCGGATTCCCATTGGCTAGGATTCCGCCGAAGTGGCCTGTAGTCAGGGGGCCGAAAAGCGGGTATGGAACGCCGAAAGGTACTGAAAGCTGCTGGGTTCGCCGCGACCGCCGGACTGACCGGGCTCGCGGGCTGTAGCAGTCCGTCGACGGAGACGGACACCGAGACGGAAGCACCATCGAACGGCGGAACCGAGACGCCGTCGAACGGGGGGACGGAGACGCCGTCGGACGGGACGGAAGCACCCTCGACCGGCGGCGGGACGACGGTGGAGATGCAGACCGAGGGAGGTGAGTACTACTTCGACCCGATCGGGCTCTCTGTCGAGCCCGGTACGACTGTCACGTTCGAGAACGTCAGCGGGAATCACTCCGCGACGGCGTACGACGAGTCCAACGACAGCGCCTCGGTGACGCGCATCCCCGAAGGGGCGTCGGCGTTCAACAGCGGCACCCTGACCGAGGAGGGGGCGACGTTCGAACACACCTTCGAGACGAGCGGCACGTACGACTACTTCTGTATCCCGCACAAGAGCCTCGGCATGGTCGGCCGGGTCGTCGTCGGCGAGCCGGGCGGTCCGGCCGAGGGGAGCATGCCGCCGGACGGCGACGTGCCGGAAAGCGGGACGATCGTCGACCAGGGGTCGGTCTCCTACAGCGAGTTCTCGGGCTAATCCACGGCGACGGGGTCGCCTCCGACTCGCCGTGCACGACCACACCGTTTCTGCCGGCGGACGACTGCCCCCCGGCGCGACCAGCGCCGATACCGGGCAGCCTTTCCCGGTGAGTGGCCAACTTCGAACGATGGTACGCGTGTCTTCCGAGGACGTTCCATCGTTGCAGACAGTCCTCGACGCGCTGGACGACGACGACTGCCGGGCGATCCTGAAGCGAACTGCCGAACCCATGACCGCAATCGAACTCAGGGACGCGTGCGATATCCCCAGATCGACACTGTACCGCAAGCTCGAACTCCTCACCGACGCCTCGCTGCTCCGGGAACGGGAGACGATCAACCCCGGCGGGGGGCGAACCACGAAGTACGAACGCGACTTCGACGACGTGACGATCTCTATCGACGAGGCCGACCGCTTCTCGGTGTCGGTCGAGCGGCCGTCGCGGAGCGCCGACGAACGGCTGGCGGATATCTGGTCGAAGATGGGTGAGGAGCTGTGATCTGGGTCGAACCCGCCATCGTCGTCGTCAAGACGCTGATCCTCCTCCTCGGAAGCGGGATCACGTACATCGCGTTCAGAGCGTACCGGAACACGGGCGCGCCGTCGCTCAAGGCGCTCGGTGTCGGGTTCGGGATCGTCACCTTCGGCACCCTGTTGGGGGGGATCGCCCACCAGCTCCTCGCGGTTTCGCTGGAGATGGGTATCCTGATCAACAGCGCCCTCGTGGCGGTCGGACTGGCGATCGTCCTGTACTCCCTCTATCTCGAACGGGGCTGACCCCTCCGCGCTAACGAACTGAAAACGGATCGGCTCGACAGCCGCCGAGGTCGCACTGTCCGAGCTTCGGCTTGTCCAGCAGCGCGTCGGCGTCGTCCTCGAAACGGACGGGAAAGACGATCAGCCGGTTTCTCCCCCGTCGAGGCGAGACCAGTTCTCGGAGCTAACACGGAGAGTAGCTTTGAGCGCGCCGAGAACGACTGGACCGAAAAACAGCCCCATGACGCCGAACGCGTACCCCCCGCCGAGGATACCGAGAAGAATGACGGCGGGGTTGAGTTTCGCGTACCTGTTCACGGCGAACGGACGGAGGTAGTCATCGGTAAGCCCGACGATAATCACGCTGTAGACGAACAATCCCGCAGCAACAGCCGGTTCCCCCGTAAGATAGAGATAGCCCACCGCTCCACCCCAGATCGGAATCGTCCCGACGAGGGGGACCATAGCCAGGACGATCATAGCGGCACCAGCGCGGAAACCCACCCCTTTAGGGGTGGGAGGAAGCGCGTTCGCTTGATTACATTACTACCGTTGCTGGTGGCAGGCTGACTCCCCCACCGGACTATATTAATACTTTTAATCATAGATATTGTTGTGATGAATATGGAGGTCCGCCGCACCGTCCCGGTCAAACTTGATGTAACCGACGAACAGGCGGACCTGCTGCAGGAGACGATTGACGAGTTTCTGTGGGCCGCGAACTACGTCGTAGACGCCGCGTGGGACGGCGAGTGGGCTGAAACCCGCAAGTCCGTCCTCCACGAGATAACCTACGACGAGGTACGCGAGCAGACGCGACTCCACAGCAACCACGTGCAATCGGCTCGTGACCGTGCTGTCGATGCGCTCGATAGCGTGGTCGCCACGTGGGCGAATGGTGAGTACGCCTCGTTGCCGACGTTCACGACGCCGTTTTGCGAATACAACCAGCGCAACGCCACGTTCTACGACGACCACGCTTCGTTGTCCACCGTTGATGGGCGCGTCACCGTCGAGTACGTCTTGCCCGACAAGAACCGTGACACGCCCCACTCGGAGTACCTCTGCTCTGCCGAGTGGGAGATGACTGGCGCGACACTCCACTACCGTCGTGGCGACTTCTACCTCCATGTCCGAACAAAGGCGGACGTGGACGACCCCGAACCAGCCGAGAACGGAACGATTCTTGGCGTGGACCTCGGGGTCGAGAACATCGCTGTCACGTCGACCGGCGTGTTCTGGTCTTCCGACGAACTCACCCACTGGCGACAGGAGTACATCGAGCGCCGCAAATCTCTCCAAGAGTGTGGAACACGGTGGGCCCACGAGAACGTCCAAGCGGTCGGGCACAAGGAGACGGGGCGTTTCGAGCAGTACCTTCACCGAGTTGCAAACGAACTCGTCGGTGAGGCCGCTCGGAATGGCTGTACGGTAATCGCCTTCGAGAACCTGACGGGTATCCGTGATCGGATGCCAAACGCCCGTCAGTTCCACGAGTGGGCGTTCCGCCGCCTGTACGAGTACGTTTCGTACAAAGCCGAGGAACGCGGTATCCATGTCGAGCAGGTGAACCCGAAGAACACGTCGCGGCGGTGTTCGTCGTGTGGGATCACCCACGAGGACAACCGCCCGTCGCAGGACACGTTTTGCTGTCAGTCCTGTGGGTATGAGAATCACGCGGACTACAACGCGGCCAAGAACATCGGCTACAGACTCCTTCGCAACCAAACTGGGGGCGAGGGAGGCGCACCCGTAGGTGTGCGCTTGAACACCGGGATGCTGAACGCGAACGGGGTCAAACCCCTGCCGGATTCGGCTAGAGCGGGAGTCCATGGTGAAAGCCCACGGCTTTAGCCGTGGGTTAACTTACGACGGCCGTCCAAAACACCGCACTCGGAACACCGGCCACTGCGAGCCCGATTCCGGCGACGACGCCTTGGACGAGGGCGACGAAAACGTGCCCGAAGAGACCGCCCCACATCACGCCGTTGATTTCGGTGTGCAGCTCACGCTGAATGTCCGTCGGAAGCGGGACCATTCGGGTAAGCCAGTCCAGCAGCTCGTCACCGTCTTTGAGAAGGTAGTAGAGGAGGAACAACGCCAGCGCGACGCCGATGAGGTGGAACGTGACCGTCCCGAACGCGTCGATCGACATGTCGAACACGACCGCCCCGACCTCCCGCCCGGAGCCGGCGAGTTCCCCGAGGATATCGATCTGCTGTCCAGTGAGTTCCTCGATCCGGGATTCGATCTCTTCGATCGGTATCCCGTTCGTCTCGACGTCTTGGAGAACCCGTTCGGCGCTGTCGGCGACCGCTCCGAGGACGACGACTAACGGTGCGACGAATCCGACGACTGCCAGCACGACGAGCGAGAACGCCGTCACCATCGAGGACGCGTGCTCTTCGAAACGGAGTTGGAGCGGATAGAGCAGATAGGCGAGAAGGACGGCACCGAGAACGTACTGGAGAAACGGCTGGATCAGCATACCGGACAGGGTGAGAAGGACGGCGACGAGCGTGAGAAGAAACCCCTTCCGTGGATTCACGGACGCCAATTCGTCAACTAACGACAAAAAGATTCGTGATCCTTCCGAGGAGCGGACCGAAGATCTGCGTTCAGAGGCACGATTTGAGCGGAGATGTGGACGGAAGGGGGACCGGTAGAAAGGCTCAAACAAACCTGTTACCACTGTCTCGGGAGGGCTGAACGCAACTTCTGTGAGTCGTCGACGTTCCTATCCGAAACTCACCCCGATCCCAAAGGTTATGCCACGAACGTCGATTTGATATGCCAGAAATGGAGCGACCACTCCTCGTCACTAACTTTCTCGACCGCGCACGCAACTACTACGGCGACGAGACCGGGGTCGTCACAGCCACGGGGGAGCGCTACACGTACGACGAGCTCGGCGACCGCGTCGACCGGTTCTCCGCGCTCCTCCAGCAGCGCGGCGTCGAGAAGGGCGACCGCGTCGCCGTCCTCGATCCGAACACGCACTACCACCTCGAAGCCGCCTACGGCGCGATGCAGGTCGGCGCCGTCCACACGCCGCTCAACTATCGCCTCACGCCCGAGGACTTCGAGTACATCCTGAACGACGCCGGTGTCACCGCGATCTACGCGGACTACGCGTACGCCGAGAAGATCGAAGCAGTTCGGGACGCCGTTCCCGTGGAGACGTTCCTCACGAACGACGCGGACGCCGTCGAGGGCGACTGGGCGGACGTCGACGACCGCCTCGCGGACACGTCGCCGTCGTACGACCGCCCGGAGATGGACGAGAGCGACGTCATCACCATCAACTACACGTCGGGGACGACGGGCGATCCAAAGGGCGTCTGCCGTACGCACCGCAACGAGACGCTGCACTCCTATCTCGTCGCCTACCACCAGAACATCTGCGACACCGACACGTACCTCTGGACGCTCCCGATGTTCCACGTCAACGGCTGGGGGCACATCTTCTCCGTCACCGGCGCCGGCGCGGTTCACGTCTGCACGCGCGGCGTCGACGCCGCCGACATCTTCGAGACCATCCGGACCGAGAACGTCTCCTACCTCTGTGCGGCGCCGACGGTCCTGAACATGCTCCAGGACTACTACGCGGACAACGACGTCGAAACCACCGGGGACGAGCCCGTTCGTGCCGCGACCGCCGGCAGTGCCCCACCCGAGGCGACCATCCGCACTGTCGAGGACGAGTTCGGCTGGGACCTCGTGCACGTCTACGGTGCCACCGAAACCGGCCCCCTGATCACCACGTCGGAAGCCGGACGACTCCTCGACGACGAGAACCGCTACTCGCTGAAGAAACGCCAGGGGATCGGGTTCCTCGGCACCGAAGTCCGGGTCGTCGACGAGAACGGCGAGGACGTTCCCTGGGACGACGAGACGATCGGCGAGATCGTCGTCAGCGGGAACCAGGTGATGGAAGGGTACTGGAACAAGCCCGACGCCACGGAGGAAGCGTTCAACGAGCGGCTCGAAGGCTACTACCACATGGGAGACTTCGCGGTCGTCGACGAGAACGGGTTCCTCTCCATCCAGGACCGGAAGAAGGACATCATCATCTCCGGGGGCGAGAACATCTCCAGCATCGAACTCGAGGACACGCTGTTCGACCACTCCGAGGTGAGCGACGTCGCCGTCATCCCGTCGCCACACGACGACTGGGGCGAGACGCCGAAGGCGTTCGTCGTCCCCGAGTCCGGTGACCCAGACAACCCGGGCGTCACTGCGGACGATCTCGTCGCGTTCACCCGCGAGAACCTCGCGACGTACAAAGCGATCCGGCGTGTCGAGTTCGTCACGGATCTCCCGACGACTGCGACCGGGAAGGTACAGAAGTACGAACTCCGCGAGGAGGAGTGGGCGGACGAGGACTCGATGGTCGGGCAGGGGTAGGCGGCAACGGCCGTCACGGCACTTCCTCGTTACACGAGCAGTTGGATGTCGGCGTCGGCCATATCCTGGAGAGCGGTGGCGGCGCCGACGCCGGTGGTGACGCCGTCATAGAAGTCGGCCTCGTCGTAGTCCATCAGGTCGATCGTCATCTGGCAGGCCTGGAACTCCACGCCCATGTCGAGGCTCGTCTCGATGAGTTCCTCGATGGTGGCCGTGTCGTTGTCGGAGATCTTCTTCTCCATCATCTTCGTCGTGACGCGGTCCATCCCGGGGAGCGCGGCGACGGCGTTCGGCACCGGCATGTTGGGGTTGCCGACGGAGCTGAGCTTCAGGTTCTTGGAGCGCTCCTCGTGGAGGATGTCCAGTCCCCAGAACGTGTGAAAGACGGTCACGTCGTAGTCGAAGGCGGCGGCGGTGCTCGCGAGGATGAGCGGCGGATACGCCATGTCGAGGGTGCCCTTCGTGGCGATGATGCTCATCTTCTTGCCGGCGTCCTCGCTGGTGGCCTCGGCGAGCGCGTCCTCCAGTTCGTCGACGCGCGCGGCCAGTTCCGCACGCGAAGGCGCGTCGTCGGCCGGCGCGTCGGGTGTGTCCGTACTCATCGTTACTCCGTCTTGCGGACGTAGTGTTTGTACACGTCGTCGCCTTCCTCCTGGTCGACGAGCTCGACGCCCTCGGTGCCGGACGCCCAGCCGTCGATGTCGCTCATGCTCCCGGGATCGGTCGCCAGCACTTCGAGGACCTCACCTTCAGCGAGGTCGTCGATAGCGGACTTCGTCTTCACCACTGGCATGGGACACGATGCACCTTTGACGTCGAGCGTCTCCGCGATGTCGAATTCAGCACTCATTGGTTATCTGCTCCGTGGGTCTGTATTGGAGCTATCGCACAATACCTCCTCCCCAAGTAAAAGATTGTCGATCCTTGTGGAAACTACAAACAACTGCTTGATGTAGTCTCTACCCGGAGTATAGGAGCTTTGACGCACGTGGTCGCATAAACTGTCACGAGCGGGAGCGAACAAGTCCGGATTAGTATTGTCCAGAAAGGGAATTACTATGCAAATCCTTTTGTACATCCATCCGGTAGAAGCGACTGCACAACATGAACGCCGACGACTTCCCGACTCCGGACGCTGACGTGGAATCCGTCGACCCGGAAACGCTGAAGGATCACATCGACGCCGGCGAGGACGTCACGCTCCTCGACGCGCGTATGCAATCGGACTACGAGGAGTGGCGCATCGACGGCGAGAACGTCACGTCGATCAACGTCCCGTACTTCGAATTCCTCGAGGACGAGATCGACGACGATGTCCTCGAGCAGATCCCCGACGATCGCGAGGTGACCGTCCTGTGTGCGAAAGGCGGCGCCAGCGAGTTCGTCGCGGGCACGCTCGCCGACCGTGGCTACGACGTGAACCACCTCGAGGACGGGATGAACGGCTGGGCGAGCATCTACGAGGCCGTCGAGGTCGAGCGCTACGACGGCGCCGGGACGCTGCTGCAGTATCAGCGTCCCTCCTCGGGCTGTCTCGGTTACCTCCTCTACGACGACGGGGAGGCCGCGATCATCGACCCGCTGCGGGCGTTCACCGACCGCTACCTCGGGGATGCGGACGAGCTCGGCGTCGACCTGCAGTACGCGCTGGACACCCACATCCACGCCGACCACATCTCGGGGGTTCGCGACCTCGACGCGGAGGGCGTCGAGGGCGTCATCCCCGAGGCCGCCGTAGACCGCGGCGTCACCTACGCCGCGGAGCAAAGCTCCGCGAGCCCTGCCTCGCAAGCTCGGCAGGACGCGGACGAACTGACCACAGCCGCGGACGGCGACACCTTCGAGGTCGGCGACGCGACGATCGAGGCCGTCTACACGCCCGGGCACACGACCGGGATGACCTCCTACCTCGTCGGCGACAGCCTGCTCGCGACCGGCGACGGGCTGTTCGTCGAGAGCGTCGCCCGCCCCGACCTCGAGGAGGGCGACGACGGCGCGCCCGACGCGGCGCGCATGCTGTACGAGTCCCTGCAGGAGCGCATCCTGACGCTGCCCGACGACACGCTGATCGGTGGCGCGCACTTCAGCGACGCGGCTGAGCCCGCCGAGGACGGCACCTACACAGCGCCCATCGGTGAGCTCGTCGAGGAGATGGACGCGCTCACGATGGACGAGGACGAGTTCGTCGACCTGATCCTCTCGGACATGCCGCCCCGCCCGGCCAACTACGAGGAGATCATCGCGACGAACCTCGGGCAGAACGCCGTCGACGACGAGGAAGCGTTCACGCTGGAGCTCGGGCCGAACAACTGCGCCGCCAGCCAGGACTCCCTCGCGGGTGACTAACGACGCCGATGGTCACTGATCCAGTACTGCTCCAGGCGGCCGCCGACCTGTTCCCCAACGGGATCAGTCGGTACGCCGTCGGCGGACTGCTCGTCGGTCTCGGGACCGTTCTGATCTACGTCGGGACGGGGATCCCCGCCGGCGCGAGCACGTTCCTGGAGTCGACGCTGTCGTACGTCTCCGACCAGTCGCGGTTCCAGCGATACGTCGCCTCCCGGGACTGGCGGCTCGTGTTCACGGCCGGCATCATCCTGGGCGGGCTGGCGTTCGCCGCGACGTTCCAGTCCGGGCTGGTCACCAGCCCGCTGTACGAACCCGGATCGACCGGCCAGCTGTACGAGGTCGCCGGCGTGACGCTCTGGACGACCGACGTCCAGCCGTGGCGGCTGTTCGTCGGCGGTATCCTAGTCGGCATCGGCACCCGCATCGGGAAAGGCTGCACGTCCGGCCACGGCGTCTGCGGCGTCGGGTCGGCGTCGAAGACGTCGCTGATCGGCGTCCTGACGTTCCTGACCGTGGCGATCGGGACGGCACAGGTCGTCGCCGCGATGGGGGTGAGCCCATGAGCGACCGGCACCCGCTGTTCAAGCCGCTGATCTTCGTCGGCGGCCTGATCTTCGGGTTCGGGCTCGGGTTCAGCCACATGGCGCGGCCGGAGGTCGTGCTGAACTTCCTCCAGTTCGAGGACCTCGGCCTCCCGTTCGTGATGTTCGGCGCCGCGATCGTCTCCGGGATCGCGTTCGCCCTGCTGCCCCGGATCCGGGACGCCGCGCCGCTCACGGGCGACCCCTACGAGCGGCGCCTGAAGCCGTTCGATCGGAACGTCCTGATCGGCGGCGCGATCTTCGGCGTCGGCTGGGGGCTCTCGGGCATCTGCCCGGGTGCGGCGTACGCCAGCCTCGGCACCGGGAACGTGACGATTCTCTGGGCGCTCGCCGGGATGTTCCTCGGCGCCTACGTCCAGGGGTACTGGCGGAGCCGGAACCAGACTACCGGGGCGAACGCAGACTAACACACAAGATGGACCCCGCTCTTATCGCCCTCTTCGCCGGTGCAGCGCTTGCCAGCCTGTTCATGGCGTGGGTCATCGGCGCCGGCTCGAGCGGCGCGACCCCGTACGCCCCCGCCGTCGGCGCGAACGCCATCGGGACGATGCGGGCCGCGTTCCTCGTCGGCATTTTCGGCTTCGCCGGTGCCGTCACGCAGGGCGGGAACGTCTCGGAAGCCGTCGGCAGCGGTCTCGTCGGCGGCATCAGCCTACCCGTCGCCGGCGTCATCCTCGTGCTCGTGTTGGGCGCGGGGCTGATGGCGATCGGCATCACGACCGGCTACCCGATCGCGACCGCGTTCACCGTGACCGGCGCCGTCATCGGCGTCGGGCTCGCACTCGGCGGCTCACCGGTCTGGCCGAAATACCGCCAGATCGCCGCCGTCTGGGTACTGACGCCGTTCGTCGGCGGCGGCATCGCGTTCACGATCGCCAGCCTGCTCCCCCGGGCGGACGTACCCGAACGGTACAGTATCCCCGTCCTCGCCGGGCTCGTCGGGGCCGTTCTCGTGAACGTCCGGTTCAGCTTCCTCGGGGAGGGAGGCACGTCGGGGACTGTCCGCGAGCTCGGGCAGCAGACGCTGGCAGTCAGCGGGCTCGCGTCGGCGGTCGGGATTACCGGCCTCGCGGCGCTGGTCGTCGCGGTCGTCGTCTGGTGGGATATCAGCCGGGACCAGTCCGGCGGGCTGCGGCGCGTGTTGCTCGCGCTCGGATCGCTCGTGGCGTTCTCCGCGGGCGGGAGTCAGGTCGGTCTCGCCGTCGGACCGCTACTCCCGCTGCTCGACGAGGTCGGGATGGTCTCGACGTTCGCCGTGCTCGTCGGCGGCGGCCTGGGGATGCTCGTCGGCTCGTGGACGGGCGCGCCGCGGATGATCAAGTCGCTGGCGCAGGACTACTCGTCGCTCGGGCCGCGACGGTCGATCTCGGCGCTTGTGCCGTCGTTCCTGATCGCACAGCTGGCAGTGCTGCTGGGCGTCCCCGTCTCGTTCAACGAGATCGTCGTGTCCGCGATCATCGGGAGCGGCGCCGCTGTCGGCGGTCGGGAAGCGGTGGATGCACGAAAAATCCTCATGACTGTGGGGGCGTGGGCCGGGTCGTTCGGCCTCTCGTTCGCCCTCGCGTACGCAACCGCGTTCCTCGTCCTGTAACCAACGACCTCGCTGAAT
Organism: Halolamina sp. CBA1230; assembly: GCF_002025255.2. GTDB lineage: Archaea > Halobacteriota > Halobacteria > Halobacteriales > Haloferacaceae > Halolamina. The sequence continues at coordinate 111,101 of NZ_CP054588.1, read as the reverse complement.
TCAACACAATGAGTACGACAACTGAACTCGAACAAGGCATCCGCGAACACCTCGGACAGTTCTCGTTACACGTCCTGCTCGTCTTCGCAACCGGACTGACCATCGGCGCCGAACGGACCGTCGTCCCCGTGCTCGGGGAGGATGTCCTCGGCGTCGAGTCGTTCCTCGTGATCGGCTCGTTCGTCGTCTCCTTCGGCGTCGTGAAGTCGATCCTCAACCTCTACGCCGGCAAATGGGGCGAAGCGTACGGCCGCAAGCCCGTCCTCGTCGCCGGGTGGGCGACCGCGCTCCCGCTGCCGGTCATCCTGATCTTCGCTCCGAGCTGGGGCTGGATTACCGTCGGAAACGTCCTGCTGGGAATCAACCAAGCATTGACCTGGAGCATGGCGATCAACGCGAAAATCGACCTCGCGGGGCCCGACCAGCGCGGGCTCGCGGTCGGGATCGACGAGGCGTTCGGCTACACCGGTCTCGCCGTCGGCGCCTGGATCACCGGCGTCATCGCCGGCCAGTGGGGACTGCGGCCCGAGTCGTTCTACTTCCTCGGCGCCGTCGTCGTGTTGGCGCTGCTCGTCTCGATCTTCCTGATCAGGGAGACCGTCCAGTACGCCCAAGCCGAGGGTGACGACGACCACCACGACGCGAACCTGCCGTTCGAGGAAGTGCTGAAGCGCGCGACGTACGGCGATCGGACGCTGTTCGCTGCCGCGCAGGCCGGCCACGTCGAGAACTTCGTCGACACGCTGTTCTGGATCGCCGTCCCGCTGTACCTCACGAGCCAGGGGCTCGGCATCGCGGCGGTCGGCGTCGTCGTCGGCGTCCACAGTGCAATGTACTTCCTCCAGATCGCGACCGGCGGGCTCGCCGACCGGATCGGCCGTCGTCCGCCCGTGATCGCCGGGATGTTCCTCGCCGGCGGGGGCGTCCTCGGGATGGTGCTCGTCGAGGGGTACCTCCCGTGGGCCGTCTTGGCCGGCGTTTCTGGCCTCGGTATGGCGCTGCTGTACCCGAACCTGATGACCGTCCCGAGCGACGCAGCCCACCCGACGTGGCGTTCGGCGGGGATGGGCGTCTACCGGATGTGGCGGGACTCCGGCTACGCCGTCGGCGCGATCCTGATCGGCCTCTCGATGGAGTTCGTGAACGCGGCGGCCGCGTTCTACCTGACCGCTGGCTTGATGTTCGTCTCCGGCTTTGTGGTGTACCTCTGGATGGAGGAAACCCATCCCGAGTTCGGCACTCACGAGCCACCTGCGCCGGCGAGACCCGAGTCCTCCGGGATGGCTGCTCGGGACTGACTCTTTCTCGCGGTAGTAGCAGTCGTGGTACTCCGACGTAGTGCCGATCGAGGACCGTGACGAGGTTTTCTGCCCCTGGCTGACGAGACGTCACAACACATGGGGAGGTCCCGGAGTTCACTCTCTATTCGTCGCTGACTGAGGACTACAGGTGTCTCCCAAGAGCTGCGTTCTATAACGCATAGCGTTCTTCCCCGGTAGTATTGTGCAGAACATCCATAACTGTTAAGTCCCACAGCCGGCTATGCATGACTGACCAGAATCCCATGAAATGCACAATACTATCGGTGGTGTCGTGAGATGTTCGGTTTCGAAACGATGAGTGGATCAGCACAGGGCGCAGTCACTGTTGGCATCGTCTTTCTGCAAGCTATCGTGCTGTACGTGGGGTACGGAGCACTTACGAGGCTCGCCCAGCCGACGATCCTCGGCGCGCTGGGTGGTGAGTGACGATGGAGATACTCGGATTGAGCCTTCTGATGGTCGGCGTGTTCGTTGGGTTCGGGCTGCTTATCGGGACCCTCTTCGGGTTCTTCGGCATGGGCGGATCGTTTCTCGTGACGCCCGCGCTGCTCGTGCTGGGATATCCGTCGACGGTCGCCGTCGGCAGCGGGTTGGCGTTCGTCTTCGGGACGAGCGTAATCGGCGCGCTCCGCCACCGTGACCACGGGCAAGTCGACTACAAGCTCGCAGTTATCGTGACCGTCGCGATGACTGTCGGTATCGAGGCCGGGAAGAGCGTCGTGTTCTTCCTCGAGGCGACCGGGATGGCCGATCTCGTCATCAACGTCGCGTACGTCGGCCTGCTCGCTACCGTCGGGTTGTTCACGCTCCGTGACTCCTGGATCGACGACAGTGACGCTGCCGATGCCGATCTCGCCGATCGTGTTCAGTCGATTCACATCCCACCGATGGTGACGTTGCGCGGCGGCGTCCGCGTTTCGGGGACGATCGTCTTCGCTGTCGGTCTCGTCATCGGGGTTCTATCCGGGTTCCTCGGCGTCGGCGGCGGGTTCCTGCTAATGCCCGCGATGATGTACGGGCTCGGCATCCCCGCGGCGATCGCCGTCGGAACGGACATCCTGCAGATCACGATCTCGGGTGCGTTCGGGGCGTTCACCTACGCGCAATCCGGGGCCGTCGCGCTCCCAGTTGTCGCGTTCCTCCTCCTCGGAAGCGCTCTCGGTGCGCGCATCGGGGCGGGCGTGACAAACCTCGTCGACGAAGACGAGATCAAGGGATACTTTGCCGCGATGCTACTCGCCGGGAGTCTCGCTGTCGCGTCGAACAAACTCGGCACCGTCTACGATATCGAGATGCTCAACGTGTTGAGCACCGCGCTGATCTTCGGGGCCGCATTCCTCGTTAGTGGCGCTGTCGTGGTTGCCGCCGTCTGTCGGTTGCGCTCCGATCAGAGTGGGCGCTGGTGTCGTCTGACTACATCGCAATCAGGATAGCCCGCTTTCGATTACGACACCGGTTGGACACTCCGCTGGGCGTTCGACCCTTATTTCGGCCGAGTAGAGTCTGTGTAGCGCGTGATTGTGGTGTCTATACACAAGCCTTTTATCGGAATATCTACTATCTAGTAGTGATAACAATGCCAGATTCGATGTCTGAACAGCTCCGGCGGGACATGGAATGCGAGGGGCTGCTGGAGTGCTTCCATGGTCTCAAGGAGCTCGACAAGGAGTGTTTCCGGGCGCTCGTCGAGGCCGAAGAACCGCTGACCGTCGACGAGATTGCCGAGGCAGTTGACCGCGAACGCTCGACCGCCTACCGTGCCGTACAACGGCTGCTACAGACCGGCTTCATCGAGAAAGACCAGATCAACTACGATCAGGGTGGCTACTACCACGTCTACTCGCCGACGGACCCCTCCAAGATCGCCGACGACATGCAGCGCCTGCTCAACGACTGGTACGCGAAGATGGGACAGCTCATCCAGGAGTTCGAGACGAAGTACGAACAGACGGAGACAGCAGCCCCGGCCGCCGAAAGCTAACGCCCCCAGTTCTCTCTATCTCGGCTTCTGATACTCCCCAGGGAGCGAAACTTCGCGTGCTGTCGAGTTCTGACCTCCGTTTTCCTGCGGACACTAGTTCAGTCAGTATTGTGTATATTACCCAAAACAATCAATTAGCGCTGGTGATGGCAACCGATACTGTATCCGACGCTGGTACCGCGACGACGAACGAACTACTTCGACGGGCAGTCCGAGCCCGAAACCGTCCGACTCCCAGGCGACTAGGGAGAACGCTGACCCACAGGTGTCCAGCCCGCAGTAACGCCTGACGACGCACGCGACAGCTCCTGAAGAAGCGCTTTGTCCGGCGCGAGGAACCCGAGACAGTCTCCGAAGGAACGATCATCTCTCGGCGTATCTTCGCCGAAGACGACGCGGATCTCGACCTCAACGACGATTAATTTCCCAATTCACTGGAATTCTAACCTACTCTGTTGGGACATCATCGCCTTCCCGGGGTTTCGCTCCGTTCGTCGGTGAGGATTGACGCCACGGAAGCCGGAATGGGTCATCCCGTCTTCTGTACCGTTGGGAGGTTCCAGCTGTACTTAACTGCGGCCAACCGAGTCACGACGGTCACTATCGCACATATCGCCGCAGCAGTACTCCCCTCGGCTCCGATCGTCTGCACCAACCAGTACGCGAACCCACCGAAAACGGCACAACTTGCGTAGAAATCCTCGAAAAGGATGAACGGCGAGCGGTCGAGAAGGATATCTGCAAACGCACCTCCGCCGACGGCATTGATCGTCGCGATCGCGACAACACCAACTGCCGACACGCCCGCCCCGGTGGCGACGATCGACCCTGTCGTCGCGAAAGCGGCGAGCCCGATAGCGTCCGCAACAACCGTTACTGGGTGTGTATCCGGGGACGGCAGGACAAGGCTCAGCGCGATGGCCAACCCGACACCGAGTAGTCCGAGGCTGATTTCGATCGGCGACTGGAGCACCAAGGGGACACGCATTACCAGGAGATCACGGGTTGCCCCTCCAGCAAATGCCATCGCCAACCCGACGATGATGACTCCGAACACGTCGAACCCCTCGCGGATCGCCTTCGATGATCCCACGAGAGCGAACGCCACCAATCCGATCGTATTCATCACCGCGAATGGATCGCCGAAGAGGACCGTAAGGACGTCCTGACTCACTGTGAGAGGCTATGCGAGCGAGTCATCTTTAGTACCACGCTCCGCCACTCGATCGGTACTCGGGATCTGTTTCATGCGATCGCTGTCTCTGTCGGTCGTACGGTCCGACTTTCGATCGAGTCAACCGCCGATGGCGTCGGGACGTGGGACGAGAGTGTCTCAATGGGGGCCGCTTTCGAGCCCCCGATACGCCACCGACAAATGGCACCACTCCGAACTAGTGACTACACGACCATACGATGGAGGCGATATCTGGAGATACGGCCGTCGAGATCGTGACGACGATCTTCGTCCTTTCGACGATGTTCTCGATGGGGGTGAAACTCTCCGTCACACAACTGTTCGGTGCGCTCCGCGACCGGCAGCTTTTGACTAAATCCCTCGCGGTGAACCTCGTTGCCGTCCCGATCGCCGCATACCTTCTGGTCCGAACGGTTTCGGTCGGCCCGGCGTACGCGACCGGCTTCCTGTTGCTTGCCGTCTCACCCGGCGCCCCGTTCGGGCCGAAGTTCGCCGAGATCTCGGACAGCGACATCGCGTTCGCCAGCGGGCTGATGGCGATCCTCTGTCTCCTGTCGGTTGTGACGATCCCGATCTCGTTGGTGGTGCTCGCCCCCGGCGACGTCGTCGTCGACCCCATCGCGATCGGACGGATGGTGCTGGAAATCCAGATCGTTCCGCTGATCGCGGGACTCGGTCTGTCGTACCTGTATCCCGAACTCGGTGAACGGATGTACGCGCCGATACAGCGGTTGTCCGACGTCTCGTTCGTCGGGCTGATCGCCGTCTTGCTCGCGGTGTACAGCGGCGAGCTACAGTCACTCGTCGGAACGGGAACGCTCGGTCTTTCGGCGGTCGTCGTCGCCATCTCGTTACTCCTCGGGTACGGGTTCGGGGGCCCAGTCCGGGAACGGCGGGAGGTGTTGGCGACGACGACGACCGCGCGCAACGCAGCGGTCGCGCTGTTCATCGCGACGGCCGGCTTCTCGGACCCGACCGTCCTCACCGTCGTACTCGGATTCTCGTTCGTCAGCGTCATCGGCGCCGGCGCACTCGCGAGCGCGTGGCGATAGGCCTGCTCGGCCGGAGATCAGATATCCGGGCCCCCGCCTCGCCCGTCGAGCGGTCGCAGTCGTCGAGCATCCTGCTTTGCCCTTGCCGCTTGGACCGCCGCACTCGCGTACCGGATAGCCGGGAGCAATCGCTCGACTTTCGTATCAACTCCGGATGGTTGGGTCGCCGTCAGTGATCGCGTACCTATCATCCATGATACGGTTTGGAGTAGCACCAAACCAGGTACTGTAATGGAACCACCACCGACTGCGTAAGTGGGTGTACGGTCGTCTCGATCCGGTCATCGTGGGACGGTGGTCTCGTGCATGCGCTTCAGCGAACGCATCTGCCGAGTGCGGGGCCGATGGACGATCGCGTTCGGTTCGGCATCGCTCCCCGCGATCCATCACGGAACCTTACCGGTGGGCGTGGTTGTCGCTCGATGCGCTGACTTTCGTTGATACGGTCCCGGCCGCATCGTCCGAAGAGAGCAGTGATCTCGATACTGGGACTCAGGGGTTCGGTGCGTAGAGAGCGTACAGGATGGACACCATCCCCGCGGCGGTAACGAGGGCTGCGACGAACCCCGCCTCGAAAATCGACATTCGAAACAGTTCGAAGAGTACGCCCTCGAGAAGTCCGCCGAGCCCGACCAGCGCGAAGCCGGCTGCGACGTACAGGAGTAACTGCGTGCGATGTCGTTGGTACCCGCGATAGGCCTGGTACGCGATGACCAGTGCCAGCGCGGTCGTGAACAGTTTGCCGATGACGAATAACGTGTGTTCCATGAGTCAGTCCCCCCGCATCTCCTCGAAGATGGACGTGATCCGGTCGGCGGGGTCCGGCCGGACGTCGATGGTGACGTCGAAGGCCTCTGCTTGAAGGAGGACTTCGATGCGTTCGAGACGCGCCTCGTACTCGCTGTAGTGGCGTCCCCCTGGGTCGACGTGCGTGTACTCCTCGAGGAGGCCCTGTTCGACGAGGCGGCTGACACGGCGCGAGACGGTCGGTCGCGACATGTCACACTCCTCGCTGAGTTCCTTCGCGGACAGTCGGTCGGTCTTCGTCGCCACGAGGATGTCGCGAGCGTACTCGTCGTCGAGTGTGGCGAAGACCTCCGGCGGGTCGGGCTCCTCGGTCACACGATCATACTCGCTACAGGAGGGTAATATAGCCCGCCGATTTTCTGACTCGGAACGCCGGCTCGCTACTATATGGTCTCTCCTCTCCAAGGTGTAGTTGTAAGGTGACCTAAGCATGTCAACTATCAAATCTGGCGTCAACCAACTGGAGAGCAAGATCGGCGGACGAACCGTCGGCGGAAAGGTCCACAGTCTCAGCGCGTGGTTCGTGCTCGCGCTCCGGCTCATGATGGGGTACGCGTTCGCGTACTCCGGGTTCACGAAGATCACCGGCGAGTTCGCTGCCGGCGGCTACCTGTCGAACGTCGCCGCGACGAACGGCAACCCGCTCGCGGGCCTGTTCGCGTGGATGGGGAGCACGCCCTGGTTCGTCGAGTTCGCGAACGTCGCCGTCCCGTGGGGCGAGCTGTTCATCGGTCTTGGGCTGCTCGTCGGCGCGTTCGTCCGCCTCGCGGCGTTCTTCGGCGCGCTCATGATGCTCATGTTCTACTTCGGCAACTGGGACATGAGTCACGGGTTCATCAACGGCGACTTCGCGTACATGCTCGTGTTCCTCGCGGTCGGCGCGTTCGCCGCGGGCCGCATCCTGGGCCTCGACCAGTATATCGAGAACTACGACGTCGGCGGCGAGGCGCTCGTCGAGCGCTACCCCGTCCTCGAGTACGTCCTCGGCTAACCACGCCGAGACCTTTGGGAGTACAACAATGCAAAATCCAATTCAAGCACGCGGTTTCCGTTCTCTGGGACTCATCGTCGTCGGAGCGCTGGCTCTGGCCGTCGTCGCCGGAATGGCGCTGACGCACGCGGCCGTCCCAGATGCAATGATGTGGGGGTGGCACGAGGGAATGTGGAACGACGGCCACATGGCCGGCTGGGGCGTACGGAGCTGGGGGATGATGCTGTTCGGTCTCCTCTGGATGGCACTCCTCGTCGCCCTCCCGGTCTATCTCGTCTACTGGCTGGCAACGCGGTCGCAATCGGACGGCTCCACCGAGGACAGCGCACTCGCGGTCCTCGAGGAGCGGTACGCTCGCGGCGAGATCGACGACGACGAGTTCGAACGCCGCCGCGCCCGTCTCACGCCCGACGATGACCGGTAGCGAACGATCGTCCCCTACTCGCTGACTTCAGTTTTCACGACGGTCGCTGCGCGGGTCGTCAATCGGAGGACGCGGTCGGTGACACTCCCGAGCAGTGCGCGGTATTCTTCGGGTCGGCGCTTGGTGCCGAGCATGAGTAGATCCGCGTCCTGGTCGTCGGCGTACTCCACGATGGTTTCAGCAGGGCGGCCGTGTTGCATCGCCGTCTCGATTTCGACGTCGGTCTCTGAGGCTCGCCGTCGGAGTTCCGAAAGCGTCTCCTCGCCGTGTTCCTCGAGGCCGTGTTCGGGACCTTCGGCTTCGTCGACGTACTCGTCGCCGCTGTACGCAGTCACGACGTCCTCGTCGACGACGTAGAGCACGTGGAGGACGGCGTCGTGGGCGGCTGCAAGGTCGAGAGCATGTTCCTCAGCTTGTTCGGACGCGACTGTACCGTCCGTCGACAGCAGAGTTCGATCGTACATTCACCCGGAGTTCAGCGGGCAGTACAATAAAATCGGGTTCCAGTTCTCGGCACCCGGGAGGGGTCCGAAACGGTCGTTAGTGGTCGTGGCCCTCCATCACCATCGGATGGCCGGTGGCGAATTCGTCGGGGTCCTCCTCGAACGTCTCCTTGCAGGTCTGCGAGCAGAAGTAGTACGTCTCACCGTCGTGGGTCGCCGATGGCTCGCTGTCGTCAGTCCGCATGCCACACACCGGATCGCGGTACTGGCCGGGCGCACCGAGCCCGCGACGATACACGTACAGGAGGAACCCGGAGAGCGCGAACGCGACGACGTTGAGGTAGAACGTGTAGTTGAGCTCGAAGTACGTCTGCTCGGTCGCCGTCTCGCCGCCCGCCAGATCTGGGACTATTCCCAGCGCGTCGAACAGCAGTTCCATGAGGAAGCCGGTGAACGCCATCGTGACGAAGAAGACGCCGAGGATGTACAGCATCACCTTCCAGCCGTAGTACTTCCGGTAGACGTTCAACACGGGGATCGTGATGAGGTCGGCGTAGACGAACGCGATGACGCCGGCGAAGCTGATGCCGCCGCCCCAGAGCGCGACGGCGAACGGGACGTTGCCCATGCTGCCGACGAAACTGAGGACGGCAATGGTGACGCCCATAAGTGCGTTCTCGGCGGTCACGAGCAGGCCGTCGCCCTGGATGAACAGGGTGTTCCACACCGACTGGGGGACGAAGACGATGACGAACCCCGAGATGAGGAAGCCCGCGACGACGTCCTTCCAGATCATCGACCACTCCTTGCGGTACTGGTTCCCGACTTTGTACCAGCCACCCCACGACAGCAACTCGTCACGCCACCCTCCGCGACTCGATGTCTCCTGTAGGTACGTCTCCATACAGCCCTCCGAGCAGAACTTGAGCGTCTCACCGCCGTCAGTCGTAAGCGTGTACTCGTCTTTGCCTTCCATCCCGCAGGTTGGATCCTCGGTGACGCCCGCCTCACGGTCGCGCTCGTTGAGCGTCTCTCGCACCTCGTCGAAGAGGTTCTCGGGGAGGGTGAGATGGACGATGACGGCCATCACGGCGATGAGGATGAGTCCGCCGAGTAACTCTGCGACCAGGAACTCCCAGCCGAGCAGAATCAGGATCATCAACCCGAGTTCGACGATGAGGTTCGTCGACGCGAACATGAACGCGAGGAAGTTCACCGCGTGCGCTCCCTTCTTGAACAAGCCCTTCCCGATAGCGACTGCGCCGAAACTACAGCCACTACTGGCCGCGCCGAACGCAGTCGCCTTGGTGAGTCCGCTCAGATCGCCGTCGCCGAGGACCTGGGCCATCCGCTCCTTGGAGACGTAGACCTGGACGAGACTCGTGATCGTGAGGCCCATAATGATCGCCCACGCCGCCGTCCAGAGGAAGCCCACACCGATACGTAGAGCTTCGAAGATGCCATCAATCATCGTCGCCACCATAGCTATCTGTTCGAAGGGATCATCTATTGCAGTTTTCCTTCAGATAGTTCGGGTCAGAGCCGTGGTAAGTAGGAATTCAAAAGAATAGTGGTGGGAGGAACACGCAGGTCTAAGCCACAACCGCATTGAATAGTTAGTACGTAGTACTACTTGAGACCCAAACTCACGGAGGAATCACAACATGCCGACAAATACAGACGACACGCGACTTGTTACGCTCCTCCTGGTCATCATCGGCGCCGTATTCATCTTCCCGTTGTTCTTCATGGGCTTCGGAATGATGGGATTCGGTCCGATGATGGGCGGGATGTGGGGCGGTCACATGTGGGGCGATGGGACGATGCCTGGCTGGATGTACATCGTCGGCATCGTGATGCAGCTGCTGTTCCTCGCCGCCCTCGTCGGTGGTGGGTACCTCATCTACCGCGCGATTGCGGGTAGTGAGAGTGGCTCAGACCAAGCCCTCGAGGAGCTCCGTCTCGCCTACGCTCGCGGAGAGCTGACCGACGAGGAATACGAACAGCGACGCGACGCACTCGAACGAGATACCTGATCAGGAGCCGTCAAAGCTGAAGAATGACCGGCTTCCCCGACCACCGTCAACAGTCGACCCGTCCGCAACTTCCAGCGTGGCTCGACCGATACACGACGCTGGGAGTATACGGACTCCTCGTCGGGACGGGACTCTGTCTGGTCGCGTTCCTCACGAATCCCGTTCCCGACCCCTCGTTCCCGTGGGCGACGCTGCCCGAATTAGTACGCCTTCCCGTTGTACAGCCCCGGATCGAACACTGGCCGGTGACCTACACTATCGGCATCTGGCTGTGGGTCTTCTGCTTTCCCGCACTCTTCCTCGCTGGATACCGGCGATACGGCGACGGGAATCGTGGGGCAGCGGTGTGGCTCGTCGGGTTGCCGACCGTGGCGATGCTGGGCTGGACAACGTACTGCCGGTTCTTCTGGCCGAAACTTCATCCACCGACTTGGAACGCCCCGGCCTACACGTTCGTTTGCTGGCTGTACTGTTCGACCTACGACGTGCTCTGGAGCAACACCGCATACGTCATTGCGCTATTCGGCATCGTCGCGACAATCCTCGTCGTGCGACACCAGGATAGAGACCGATATGCCCTTCTCGGGTTTGGATTCCTCGCACTTCCTCTTGGGTTACCAGCCCTGTACGAAGGATATCGACGGACGACGCGAACCGGAACCTGAGGATTTGTAACAGGCGACTGTTTTCAATGCTGTTCGAAAAAGTGGTGGGAAGACTGCTAATTCGAGGAGGAGAGGGTGATCGAGACTCCTTCACTGATCACAGCCCGAAGAAACGTTTTCTGTGGGCAGCTCCTCAACACGAGTATGTCGACGACTGTCTCAACACCCGAAACAGACGAGACGTGTGCGTACTGCGAATCCCGGATTTTCGACCACGATCCAATCTGCGTCCGCGATTGCGATGACGAGTGTAGCTCACCCACGTATTTCTGTAACTACGCCTGTCTGTCCGCATATATCGACGAGAACGACCTCACTACCGGGAATGCGTGCGAGTGGACTCCCGCCGACACTAGTTGTTGCTGATCGGCGCCATCGGTCCATTCGTCGCCTTCAGCGACCGTTATTCGCGGAATCCGAGTAATCGAAGCCCGTTCAGGGACACGAGGACCGTCGAACCCTCGTGGCCGACCACCGCCAGCGGTAAGGGGATACCGCGTAACAGAATCGTGCCGACCATCAACGCGATTGCACCGAAGGCGATTGCGAGGTTGACTGTCAGCGTCCGGCGCGTCCGGCGACCGAGTCCGAGCACGTAGGGAATCTTCCCGATGTCGTCGCCCATCAGGACGACGTCAGCCGTTTCGAGAGCAACGTCAGTCCCGGCGCCACCCATGGCGATCCCGAGCGTCGCCGTCGCCAGTGCCGGTGCGTCGTTCACGCCGTCACCCACCATCGCCACGTTCTCGTATCGCTCAACCAGATCCTCGATAGTTGCCACTTTCTCTTCCGGCAGTAGTTCCGCCTGCACCTCGTCGATACCGACTTCGTCGGCGATCTGCTGGGCGACGCGTTCGTTGTCGCCGGTCAGCATAACGATGTGCTCCACGCCGAGCGACCGGAGGTTCTCGATCATCTCTGCAGCCCCCGGCCGGACCGTGTCGGTGAACGCAAGCCATCCCAGTACCGTGACATCGTCGCCGTGCTCGCGGGCGACGAGGACGCTGGTCTTCCCCTCCGCCTCCAGGGACTGGAGCCGATCGAGACCAGGTTCGAGCCCCTCGATCGCAGCGTCTTCGAGAACCGTCTTGACATAACTCCGATTCCCGATGTGGATGGTTCCGTCGTCGACGTCGGCGCGCACTCCTTTCCCGGCCTCCGACTGAAATCGACGTGCGTCGGGGACGTCGAGGGCACGGTCTTCGGCTTCCGAGACGGTCGCACGAGCGAGGTGGTGCTCCGAGCGGGCCTGCACGGCGGCGGCGAGCGAGAGCAGCTCGTCGGCAGTCAGCGACTCGTCCGCGAGGCCGTCCCGGACGAAGACGTCCGTCAGCTGCGTCTCACCTCGCGTGAGTGTGCCCGTCTTGTCAAACGCGACCGCGTCGATGTTCGCGGCGGTCTCGACGTGCTCACCGCCCTTGAACAGGACGCCCTGCCGGCCACCGGAGGCGATGGCCGATAGCACCGCCGCCGGCGTGGAAATGATGACCGCACACGGCGACGCGGCGACCATAAGCGTCATCGCGCGGTAGAACGTACTCGTGAACTCGCTTCCGAGCGCGAGCGGGATGGCGATCGCCGCGATTGTGAGCCCAAACACACCGAGGACGTACGGCTGCTCGAGGCGGTCGATGAGCCGCTGTGTTGGCGCCTTCTCGCTCTGGGCCTCTTCGACCATGGTGATGAGGCGGCTGATCGCCGACTCGTGAGCCTGCCGTGTGACCTCGATCTCCAGGCTGCCGCTCTCGTTGATCGTCCCGCCGAACACCTCGTCCCCGGGCTCTTTCGGCACGGGCACTGATTCGCCGGTGAGCGACGCCTGATCGACCGTCCCCTCGCCAGACGCGACGACGCCGTCGAGCGGAATCCTGTCGCCGGGCCGCACGACGAATACGTCGCCCACGGCCACCTCGTCGATGGCCACAGTGACCTCCTCACCGTCGCGGAGGACCTGTGCCTCGTCCGGTCGCATTTCGACAAGTGACTTGATCGCTCGGCGTGAGCGGCCGATGGCGTAGTGCTGGAGCGTATTCGATAGCGAAAACAGGAACAGCAGCATCGCGCCCTCGAACGGGGCGCCAATCGAGAGGGCACCGAGGGCAGCGACGATCATCAGGAGGTCAATATCGACCGCACGGTGACGGAGCGTCTCGACCGCGCCTTTGAGCCCATACCACCCGCCGAAGACGTATGCGAAGCCGTACCCGGCCCACATGAGAAGTTGTGGTCCTTCGAGCCACCCCGTCACCAGGCCGACCGCCATCCCGAGGAGGGTCAAGCCGACGAACACGACCTCCTGCCTGAGTTTCGAGCGGGTACTCACGTCATCCGTTGCTGTCTCAGATTCGTCCTGAATCGACACGTGGCGGTCGCGGACAGCGTCTCGAATCGTTTCTTCTGAGATGACGCTCCCGTCGTAGGTGATCCGGGCGTCCCCTGTTCGAAACGAGACGTCGACATCGTGGACGCCGGAGAGACGCCGGAGATGTCGTTCAAGTGCCCGTGCTCCCGCGTCGCCACGACCACCTCGTCGTTCAATCTGGATAGTACACGTCGAGAGAGATGGTGATTCAGTAACAGCCATGTTCTCGGTACCTATGATTTGGTTTGATTTCACGTTTGAGGTGGGCCCAAGAGCATTTATCCGATCCTAATCTCGGCACACGAGTCAAGGATTTCATCTAAGGATGGTTACCGGGATCTGTGCTCGGCGAGTGACTGTCTCGGCGACACTTCCGAGGAACGTCCGGTCTAGGCCTGATCGACCGTGGCTACCCATAACGATCTGGTCGATGCCGTTGTCGGCAGCGTAGTCGAGAATCCCTCGCGCTGGTTTCCCAACTTCAGTGACAGTATCGAGCACAATTTCGTGTTCCGCCGCGAGATCCATCGCAGTCGTGTGAATCTCGGTCACCCGCTCCTGGGCGGTATCGTACCAGTCCTCTGCGACTGGCAAGCCAGCGGCCTCTACATCGATCACCGAGTCAATCGGGTTGATGACGAAAATCGTGGTGAGAGCGGCGTCCGGGAGAGTCTCGAGTGCGTACGTAAGCGCACGCTCGACGAGCAGGGAGCCGTCCAAAGCGACGAGGACGTTGTCGGGCATACGTTCGAGTTCGGGAGGGGCTGAGAAGGGTGTAGTGCCGAAAACTCGGCACCTGAGAGTACCTGTAATTACGATCGGTGTCACAATCGGCAGTATGTTCAGCATCCGCACGTGGATCGATCAACATCGCATCCCCACAGAAGTCGCATTCGAGCTTGACGGGCATGGTTCGGCCTTTCGCCGACCACTAGCAACCGTGATCACTGAGGAATGTCAGGGCTATTCGTCCGTGACCGGCCCTTTATAATGAGAACGGATATTTTCACCATCTCTCCACTGCCAGTAGTAGTAGCGATTGTCGTTGATTTCCTTGATCGTGATCGTCGCCTTGGCAGGGACGTCATCCGGGAGATCGTCTGGTCGCTCTTCGACCTCTTCTTGATCTGCCGATTCCTCGAGACGGGCCTCTCGTTCCTTGTGCTCGGCGAGCGCTTCAGCATACGTCGCAACGTCTCGGAGCTGCTCCGGGTCCGACTCGTTGAGCGTGTTGACGATCTCCGTTGGGAGGTCCGCCGGTGGGGTCGGGGGTTCGTCGGACATCGGCTACTCTCGTGTTAACCAACACGGCCCACGAATTCATAGTTTTGTTGGTTAAGACGATGAAGACGGCTCCCGTGCTTGCTGGCTGTAACACTACTTGTAACTTCTTTATATACAAGTTTCGTACTATGTTACACTGTGCTCCGGCGCATCGAACTCGAGGTCCTCGCCACGGTCGACCGCGGCGACACGATCTCTGACCTCGCGACGAAGCTCGACCACAGCGAGAGCTACCTCTCTCGTGCCGTCGGCGACCTCGTCGAGAAGGGGCTCGTCTACACGGAACGCGACGGCCGCCGAAAACGAGTCATCCCTTCGGATGCTCGCGCCGTCGAACGCTACCAGGACCTCGTCCGCCAGCACTCCCATATCGACTTCCCCGAACTGCTGACCGGGAAGACACTCGAGGTGCTGTACTACCTCGACCAGCCGCGAACCGTCTCCGAGATCGCCGACCGGAGCGACAACTACCGCAACACAGTCAACCGCGTGCTCAAGCGGTTTCGCGACCGTGGTCTCGTCGGGACGGCCAACGGCCACTACGAGTTCAACGCCGACTTCGACCGCCTCCACGAGTTCGCACGTGAACTCGCCCACCATCTGCATCGCCAGCACCTCGAAGCCGTCGCCCCGAAGGGGACGATTCTCTGGGAGGACTACGATGAATTCCTCGCCCAGGCCGAGACGGAGATCGACGCGGAGGCGTTCCACGAAACCGGCCTCGCTCGATTCGCAGCCTTCGACATCCAGTTCCTGCTTACCGGCCACCGCTACTACTTTTACTCCAGGGAGCTCGACGTAGTCTCGCCGGCGGAGCTCTGCTGTCACACCCTCTTGATCGACGACGGCAGCCGCCACCGCTCGTACTGTCTCCTCCTGCTCAGCCACGTCGATGTCGACGAGGAGGACCTTCGAGAGCAGGCGGTGAAGTATGACCTTGAAGACGAAATCGACGCCTTGCTCTGCTACCTCGAGACACACGGCGAGGTCGACGACGGCCGGCTCCCGGAGTGGGACGAGTTCCAGGAGCTGGCGGCTGACTACGAGGTGCCACTACCACAATGAGACCAACATTCGGTGGTGTTATTGGAGCAACCAAGGATAGCCATCTCTAGAAGAAGAAGACTGGCCGGGAGTTTATCGTTCTGATGAAGAACTCTTGTTGTCGAGAAAACCAAAGAAGATCATCCTCTGGTTCAAAACGATTTGCATTTATTTCAATATTAACATCATCGAGTACGATTCCGCGGAGGTCCCTGTATAGGGAGCGAAGCTCTGACATTTCTGTAAAACCCTCAGTCTCTTCAGTAATTTCACTGAGGACAGTCTCCGCATTACGTAAAACCCTCAATCGGTTCTCATACGGTTCTGAGGAGAACAGCGTTGCGGTATTGTCCCCAGTTTGGAACCCGATTTGATGGTCTTCGTCATCGGAGGGAACCGGTGCATCCTGACACCGAATAAATGCTGAGTTCGCCGTTACCTGTTCTGCGTTAACATGGCTGTTAAAAACCTCCGACTTCCGGAATTCCGGAGCGACGTAGAATGTGTATGGTCTCCGATTAGCGAGGTCTACTAAGATACCATGCTGCTTACGCTCGGTCCTGTCTGATGAAGTTTTGATATCGAACCTGTAGAACGACTCCTCACCGAAGTATTCCCACTGCTCATCGGTCGTATTCGCCGTGGTGAGCTCCTCGGACAACTTATACTGGATGAAAAATGACCGCAACGGTTTCTCAGCAGGAATTTCAACGTCGTATCCGAGGTCTCCTTCATCGTACCGGGTCGGGAAATCCACGGGTCCAGATAACCAGAACGGAAATCGATCAGTCTCAAGTTCCTTCGTCACGTAGTAGCTGAACTGTGTCTCGCTTATCTCTGGGTCCATTCTCTAGAAGATATTCCCCACCGAATTAAATATTGGTGAATGTTCAGAATCGAGGTGAGTTTTTGAAAGAGATTGTCGTTCAACTTCTGAATGAGTACGATGAGGGTGTACTGGTTGAGGCGATGTTCGATGAAACTGAAGGATACGGCGTGAAACGTAGTAAAGCCGAACACGGAATAGAGACGCTGAAACTGATGGTGGGAGCTCTATCAGTCCGGCCAAGATCACCTTCAAACGCTTTAGTCGGTCACAACTCGTCTCTCAGCTAAAAAGTAGGGGCGTAATCATCCGATGATTGTCCTGCAAGTATGCGTTCTCGTCGACGACCAGCCGGTCGCGAACGTCGCCCGTTCGGCCACCGTCGGGAGCGACGGCTTCCGCAGGGTCACGGAGCCGCTCGTGGAGCACTTCCGCCACCGGATGGCCTTCCGACAAGAGGTAGTGGACCTCACGGCGCTCGCGATGGTCGTAGGAGCCGCACGCGGCTGCGCTCCCGGTCCAGACCCGCCAGGCCCCGAGCGCGGCCATCACATCGACGATGTCGCGGGGAACCGTCTGGTGGTCGTCCGGGAAGAACACCCGGAAGCGTGTACACGCTTCTTGCGGCGGGACGGTCTCCCACCAGTCTTCGCTGGAGCCCCAGCTATCGAACATCGCCTCGTCGTTCCCGTAGCCGACGGTCACGCCGTCGATCGGTGTCCAGTCCGCCGGGAGGTGTTCCGCCTTACCTTCGAGCACCCGAAGAACGACGTATCGGAGGTACTCGTGGACTTGGTTGTCTGTCGTTTTGGCGACTTGGTCGTGCTGCTCGGCAACGTGCCCGGCTTCCTCGAGGACTGTCGTGAGATAGGGTTCAGTCATCATTCGACGGAGGTTAGAACGCGCCTCCGCCCCTCCGCGGGCGCTGAAAAACTTAACCAACAGAGCGGAAGGAACCCATCACTCTGTTGGTTAACTGGGTTGGGACGAGGATTCGCTCTCGAGAACGTCGATGAGTTCCTCTGCTGTCCGACTGATCCGTCCGAGGCGCTCGCGAACGATCTCGGGATCGTCCGACTCCCACGCAGCGAGGTAGAACGCCGACCCGCTGGTGTCCAACCCACAGTACCGCCCGACGACGTACGCGACCGCCTCGGCCTCCACTTCGCGTTTCGACCGTTCGGTGTCGTCGTCGACGTCGAAGTGGAGCAGGGCGTGCGCGTACTCGTGAATCAGCGTCCGCGCAAGGTCAGCCTCGTTCTCCCGATCACGCACCTCGACGAGCGGTTGCATGTCGATGAGGCTCAACTGCTCGCAGATGCCCTTCGCCTCGCCGTGGGTCCACTCCGCTTCTGAAACGATTCGCACCGTCACGCCGAGCTCATCAGCGGCAGCAGTCAGTTGGGAAACCAGATCGCCAGCGTCGCCGGTCGCTTCCGTGTCCAGGTCGGGAAGCGGCTCGCCCTCGGTCTGGGAGACATCGAACACCGGCGCGGGCTTGAACCCGACCAGGCCCTCGGACCACTCCTCGGGTGGCGTCTCGTCGTACTCACAGTCACTGTCCTTGTGGTAGCTCGGCGAGTTCTCGCATTCCGGGCACTGCTTGGTGATGATCGGCGCCCAGATCCAGATGGCCGACTCGCTCTCCTGAACGTGGCGGTCGAACTCCTCCTGCCACGTCCGGTAGCCCGCCACGCGGGTCGCCTCGGGGCACTGCTGCTTGATCAGGAGGGTGTTCCGATAGGAGTAGTCGTGGAACCGACTCTGGACATCGAGCCATTCTTGGAACTCCGCGCTGGCCTGCGCGTCGTCGACGCCAGCGACGAGGTCGTCGATCCACTGTTCGATCGTGCTGTTCATCTCGTCGGATCGCGTGTCGGTCTGGTCGAAGGAGACCGACGCGTCACTGGTCGTAGTCATTGTGGTCACCGAATCGAGGTCACGGCGACTGCGTCTGCTCAGACCGCGCCGCACCCCTCAGGGGCGTTAAAAACCGAGCTGGCGGTCAGCGGAGCTCGTGGCGTTCGTCCGCAAAGCCAACCGAAACGAGGTACTCGAGGAACTCGTCGATTTCCTCGACGTCGCTTGGCGTATCGGTCGCAAGGTGACGCGCCCACTCGATGGCCCATTGGAAGGCGGGATCCATGCCGCCCTTGCCGTGAATGTACCACCACCGGGCCGTTTTCAGCACGACCAGCGGATTCGTCGGCGGCTGCTCACCGGCGATCCCACGGGTGATGGATTCGATTTCGTCGGGGACGTCGGCGGAATCGATCTGCTCTGATGTGCTGTAAGATCCGGGGAAGCCCTTCAGTGACCGTCCTCGACAGGTCGAAATTCGAACTCGCGGCTGTTTGCCGGCGCGTTACCCGGGACTTCGTTGTGATTGAGTAGGTAATCGGGCCACGCCTCGTATGCGAGTCCGACCAGTAGCGGCTCAACTTCTGCGAGGTACGCAGGATAGCCGTACGGCCCTGGATACGTTTCCGGGTCCCACGCGCGGATCCACAGATACGTTTGTTGTTTGAGCTGGCGCGTTCCCTGCTCGAAGAGTTCGCTCGCCCAACTGAGTTTCTTCGACTCCTCGCCGAATACTGTCTCCGAGAGTTCACCTATGTGCCAATAACTCCCGTCGCCCCAACGAGCGAAACTCCGTGTCCCGCTCCGGCCTTTCGCTATCTCCTCGAAGTTAGCACTCAGTTCGTTCTTTTTCCCGTACGCCTCACCTTTTCCGATGTACCGTGGGACAACATCCGTAGGGGAGGGGTCCTCAGAGTTGAGTTGAAACAGGACGTAGAGTACTCCGCTCTCTCCTTCTCTCACGCCGTTACTGTGAACACATCGTTTTCCCTCTCGACGAATCCGTTCGTCAATGGCATCGCTTCGCTTGAGCACCGTCGAGGAGCCAAGCGACTTTGTCTCGACAACGAGGTCTTCGTCCGTCTCGAAGAGCGGTATCGGATCTGTCTTCTCGGAGTCGTTGATGTCTCGGCAGATGGTTTTCTCAACCCACTCGTACCACAGCTCGGGCTTATTCTCCGCAGTCACCTTCTCAACGGGGAGTTCAGCGAGATGTGCTGATTCTTCATTGAATGATCTGTTTTTGTCGTTAACCCATTCGGGGCCCACTTGCCCCATCTTGTGGGGGACACGGTTGGGGACGAAGTCGCGATTGGCGAACACGCGATCAAACCGCGGAAGCGAGTGAACCAGACCGACCATCTTCCCCTCGAGTTCGTGTCGGTACGTCGGGTACCCGTACGGACCCGCCTCCAGATCGTCGACGTTGACCACCCACGCGTACAGCTTTGAAGCCGATTTTTCGTAGACGGTCGCGATGTGGTCGTACTTCCCGTAACTGCCCCATGATCCATCATCTTCCCACTCCGAAATGGGGAGGGCGTCCCGGAGCTTTCTGAAGTGGTTCATCAGTCGACTCGCGACATTGCTCGTTTCGCCGATGTACACCGGGATCACATCGAAGGATCCGTCTGTGGGTTCGTCAAGGAGGTACAACATATACAGATAGTCTCCACTCCCCCGACCCAGGCGATACGTATCGTACTCGTCGGTCATCGATAATTCCGAGCCGCTGTGGTCGACCATTGGCACCGGATCCGGGGTTGCAGCCGACTGGATGTCTGAGAGAATTGTCCGCCGAACCCACTCACCCCAGACCTCCTCTTTCGATTGTCGGTCCGACATTGCTGGGAGGAGACTACATACGATGATAAAGTTGATTGTGATGATTCAGATCGATACTCGATTATCAGTGGTGTTCTGAATGCTTCAACAGGCGACTACGCTAGGTGCGACACCGCTGATGGTTCCTCGACGTCGTCGAACTCGCCGCGCTCGACAGGCTCCCAATCCTCACCTGGCTCCGGACTCCACCAGTCGACCTCGTAGGCGCCCGGTGCGCCGAAGATTTTCACGCGCGCCGACCCATCAGGCAGGTCGCGGCGCAGTTTCTCGTCGACGTGGAGGTTCCAGGTCGTGTGCGTATCGAAGCAGGCGAGGACGGCGTCCTCGTAGCCGCGATCCTCGCGCGCCTCTTGGAGTTCGACCTGCGTGTTACAGTTCTCACAGAACACCCCCTCGAAAGGGATGTGGCTGAACACCTCGTGTCCGCAGACTGGACACCAGAGGAACTCGAACACGGCCTCGCTATGACGGTTGATGACTTCCAAGCTCATCGGTGAATCGACCCGTTTTTCGAGCCGGGTCACCCATCGACGCCCTTGAAAAACTCAGCCTACGGACGCCCGGAACAAGCGACTCAAGCCTCGATTTGTTCGTAATCCTCGGGCAAAGCAGCGTCGGATACGACGCCATCCTCCCAGCCACGTTCATCGTAGTACTCATCCAGCGCCTGCTGGAAGTTTGGTAGTTCGTATGGGAGCGTATCCTCTTCGCGACCGAATCCACGCTGGTTATTGAAGTGCCGCTCGAGTGTTACAATGCGGTCACCAACAGCAAGCAGCTCTTCGAAATCAGCGTCGAACAACGTTTCGTACCGTTCGGGACTCATGTAGTCTCGCGAGAATTTGCAGACGACTCCTGCGTCGTTGAGAGCCATCAAGTTCTCTCGGTGGATAAGTTCGTCTGCCTTGCCAAGGGTGCCCTTCGGGTCTAGTGCATCTTCATCGGGCACGAGCGGGTACTCGACAGAGTAGAAGGTCGCGTACATGTGATCAGCACCACGGTTTGCAACGGCATAGGATAGCCCCTGTCCATTTAGCACCCTCCCCTCATGGGCCGCGAAGTCCATCCCTTTGACGGACCAGTTCTCGACTCCCAACTCATCGTGAATTCGGTCGATACCTTCCGCCAATAGATCGCCGTCACCATCTCGGTAGGCGATCTTCTCGACCAGGTCGTGGATGAGGTCGGTATTGCCAAATTCGTTTGATACCGATCCAGATGCGTTCGACGGCGAAGCAGGATCGCAACGTCTGCAGGCTCGGCGGGCCGCTGCTCGCCCGTGTCTTCATCAATGATTGTCGGTGGGTCCAACAGAAGGGTCGACAGTCGATCAGCGAGTGCCTGCGCCTCGCCAGCGATCGAATGTTCGGCCGCTGCATCGACGACTGGGTGTGCAGGATCCAATAGCGCAGCCGCGTCGTCTTCCCCCTCCGGAACGAGAAGATACTCGACGGACCCGGAGAGCTCACCCACATCCTCGATTCGATCCCGCTCAAACGAGAGCGGCTGGGGCGTTGCTTCGTACGGGGCATACTCATCGCCGAGCGGCTCGAACACCTGATCGAACAGTTCGTTGAGGAACGTCAGGGGCCCCTCGAGAGTCCGGAAATTCCCTGACAGTTCCATCCCTGTCGGGGTTGCCTGGGTCCCGTCTGGGATGGCGTCCCGTCCGAGCCGTTGGTTCTCTGCAGCAAGTTCGGCTGCAGCAGTATCGAACGTCGTTACTTCAGCGCCACGAAAGCCATAGATACTCTGTTTCTTGTCCCCAACGAGGAATACGGAGTCCGTCGCATCGTCGTCATCAACCAGCCCCGTCAGCAGGGAGATAAGCTCCCACTGGCGTTCGTCCGTGTCTTGGAACTCATCAACCATTACTGCAGCAAACTGCTCCCGAAGTGACGCCCGAACCTCCGGGGTCGACTCGAGGAACGTAATCGATGTCTCGATCAAGTCCGGGAAATCGAGTGCATCACGGTGGGTTTTCTCAGCCTCATACGCCGCAAGAACATCCTCAAAGACCGTTGCGAAGGCAGTCACGTAGTGTGCGCTGTTCCGATCCAGATCGCCGGGGACACTCTGTAGTTGCTCTTCGATCGCCTGGAGTTCCTCGATGAGCGATCCCAGCGCCGCTTTGCAATCGTCGTACGCCTCAGTCTCGGAGTTCCAGCTCGCCTTTGTGCCCACGAGGTGGTGACTGGCACTGGCGTAGAGTCCCCCGGAGCTTTTCTCCAGAATATCGTATACTGCTCGACATTGCCGAAGGATGGTCCGGTCGTCATCTGCCGTCTGAACTCGGTCTGCGACAGCCGCGATCTCACGAAGGACAACCACACCATCGGCACCGTCATCGACGTCGAACTCGGTTTCCGCAAATCGCTGGGCGGTCTCGAAGGCGTCTTGCACTGGGGCTGAATGGAGGCACTCTGCTGCTCGGTCGGGATCGAGCGTACACACATTCTCCCAGAGGAAATCGAGATAGTCGTCGACATCGCGATCGCCCCAGGCCGAAAGCCACGCCTCACTCTCTGGACGGGCCGCCAACAGTTCTGTGAGAATATCGGTCAATCTGCCGCGGGACCCGAAGAGCCGTGACAAGAGATCGACTGCTTGATCGGTCTCGTGTGTGTCGAGATAGTCGGTAACGACCTCTCGTTGAAGGTCAGCAGCGTCGTTCTCATCTAATACGTCGAACTCGACGGGGATCGGCGCTTGGACGGCATTCTCACGGAGGAGTCGCGCACAGAAGGCATGGATCGTGTGCGTGTAGCTATCGTCAATTTCGTCGAGAACATCGCGCCAGCGCGTATATTCTGCAGGCGAGTCAGCTGCGTCAAGTTCAGCGTACACCTCTTCGCGGACCCGTTGTTGGAGTTCGGCTGCCGCCTTCCGCGTGAACGTGATCGTGATAACGTTCTCGGGCGTCGCCTCCGGGTTCGAACGGAGGAACTCGAGGTATCGCTGTGTCAGTGTCGTCGTCTTGCCCGTGCCAGCCCCCGCAGTGATCGTCACGTTCCGATCGAGAACGAGTGCATCCTTCTGCTCGTCAGTGAGTTGGATAGCTTCTGGCGTGGCATCGTCGTCAGGCGCATCGCCTGGCGTGCCTGCTCGATCCTCAGTCATCGGTCTCACCCGAGAATACCGACGCAAAGTCGGTCGATGTCGCCCGGATCGGGACGTACGTCTCCGAATCATCCTCGAGTTGGGCTACCCGTTCCCGGCGCTGGTGATGTCTGACGTCACACGATCGTCGGTAATCACAATACTCACAATTGGCTTCGTTTGCCGTGAGTAATGTCGTTTGGAAGCGTCCTTGCTCGATAGATGTCGTGAGTGTTTGGAGGCGCTGGGGGATCACATCTGTGAGGAATCGGTGGAGCTCGGCGGAGGAGTCAAACTTCGACTCGATACCCCTCGGTTGGTAGATGTCGTTGGGAGGCTTCGTCTTGTAGTAGGTCGCAGCAAGATCCGTCATGTCCGTCAGCTCGCTGTCTACCACCTGCTCTGCGGCAAGCAGATACAGTGGGAGTTGGAAGGTCGTGCCACCGGTCGTTGTTGTCATCGATGGGGTGCTGCCTGTTTTGTAGTCGAACAGTTGGACCGTTGGTGCATCGTCATCGACGCCAACGTCGATCCGATCGATGTAGCCATGGAACTCGACACTGTCCCCGTTCGGTAGGTCAATCGCGAACGGGTCGGCAGCACCGTCATGCAGCTCGTCCCCGAATGGGACCTCGAACCAGGCCGGGTATGTCCCACCATCCCGCTGTCGTTCGTGTTCGATAAACCGGACGAACAGTCCCTTGTCTGTTCCCTCGTGTGGGCGTGGATCACTGTCGTAGGGATTCTCCGCAGGATCCCCGAGACCAGCGAAGAGCTGTTCCAGCCACCGACGATAGAACAGCCCGTCGTACTCAAATGATGCCGCCGCCAGCTCCGAACGGGCGACTGAAAGCATGTGGGCTTCCAGCTCCGACTGGTCGATCTCACTGATGTCGACAGGCTCACCCGGTTCCGATTGAAGCTCGGCAAAGAACCGTTCGAGGGTGTCGTGGATCAAGGTCCCTGCCTCAAGCGGATCCGGCGTTCGATCGATATCCGCCGGATCCTCGAGCTCCAGAATGTTCTCCATATAGAACTGGAACCCACAGTTGACGTAGCGTTCGACGCGGCTCGCGCTATACGGTTCCCGAGTTTCCCGTGGGTACAGATCGGCGACCGTCTCGGGGTCGAGAAGTCCATCCCTGGGGGAGAGATCGGGACTTGCACGTTCGGTTGCACATGCGATGCCCCGATCGGCCCGGATCGTTTGACTCGCCGTGAAATCTCCCCGCTCACCGGCGGCATTGACGGCTTCCTGTCGGTTGTCGAGAGGGGCGATCGCCCGTTGGAGATCCTCACGTGAGCCGATTCGGCTGTCGGTCCCAATTGTTGGCTCAATACCCGTCGTCCGATTGAGTTCATCAAGGATCGGCGAGCGGACCACAGCCGTCGATTCGGGGTCCGTTGATGGCGTGGTGAGGGTTACTGCCTCGGCGTTCGCGAGCACCGTCGCGAAGAGATATCGGTCGCGGATCCGAGTGTCGAGCACGTCGAGGATCGGGTGCGCCTCAACCATGCGTTCGAAAAACGCTGGATGCCGGGTGATCTTCGGGAAGTGTTCCCCTGTGAGTCCAACGATGTAGAGATGATCGAACGCATGATTCGCTGCATCGATATGGTCAAGGACGGCAATATCGTTCGAACTGCTTGAGTAGCCCTGGAGTGTTGCCCCCCGGAGGGCACGGTTGAGTGCGGCGGATGGTGCGAGATCCGGATGCTCCGGATCAGCGGCATCAAACGAGGAGAGGAGCTCGTCGACCTGGTCAAATGCTGCCTGTTCGCGAGCAGTATTGACTCGTGATTCATCGGCGTCCAGTGCCGCCGAGATATGAAGATCGGCAACGGCCGTTTGGAGTATCTCACAGCCGTCTGCCACCCGGGTATCTGCCTCACGAAGCGGTGTGAGTGTCTCGAGTAGCGACTGAAGCGTCGAGGTGACTGCACTGGGGAGATATTGCAGCATCGACTCAACCCGGATCGCATCACTCCGCCGATGAGCCGTGAGGACAGCATCTTCGCCCCCATCATCAAGGAGATCCACAACAGGGTTCGTCACGAGTTCAGTCACTGCATCAGCCCGTGGCGCTGCCTCGGCGAGTGTGAGGAGGTTCTCGACTGCGCTTCCAACGTGGGTGTCCATCAGTGCCGCGTCCGAATCAACCGAGTAGGCCAGGTCATAGGTGTGGAAGGTGTCTTCGACATATTCGTCGTAGGCTTGGAGCCCCGGGATGACGACACCGATCTGTGAGGGATCGATCCCCGATGCGAGGATAGTCCGGATGTCCCGAGCGACATATCGGATTTCACGTTCTGGTGTCGGGAGTTCACGCCACTCGAGTGCCTCCGGAACTGTCTGAGTCTCGGGCGGTTCTGCCCGATAGAGTGTCGTGGCAACCTGCTGGAGCGGCGAGCGATCTTCAGGCTCGTGGATTCGTTCTTCTTCGAACCCCAGCTCGGTATACAACTCTCGAACCGCCGTGGTCGCCGCGTCGACTCCGGCAGTGCCTGACTGCGAAAAGGTTGGCAGGATTGCGATCGTCGAGAACGATGTTGCCAGCGCTTCGAGCATTTGCCGTTCGAGCTCGGTTGGATCGATGAATCCATCGACGATGACGACGTCGACATGTGGGAGCAGCTCGGTGAGATCCTGGTCAGTGACCGTTCCAAACACTTCCTCGTCGGTAACGTGCCATGCGTCAGAGAACCGGTCACGGTATCGGTCGTACGCTCTATAGGCAGCAAGGGTTGTTTCACGGATCCGATCTGAGAGGGAGGAGTCGGAGAACTCCGCAGCAAGACGCTCAGGGGTCGTTAGGCCGACGTTCTGAAACCGTGCGAATCGGCGATTAAACGCATCGACCAATGACGCCGAGACATGTGGTTGGGTGGATAACCAAGAGTGGTCTGAGAGGATGTCGTCAAGACTGAATTCCAGCGCTCGGCGATCAGTCTCTTCAGGAAGGCGCGTCGTTGGCCCCTCCAACTGTTCATAACAGTCGAATACGAGCCCCATTAGGGTTGCAGTCCGGAGTCTGAGTGAGTCGCCAGCCTCACGCCAATGGGTTTCGACCCGGTCGTGCCGGGTGGATTCTTCCGACACGTAGAGCACACGATTGATCCCCTCGT
Source organism: Halolamina sp. CBA1230 (assembly GCF_002025255.2). GTDB lineage: Archaea > Halobacteriota > Halobacteria > Halobacteriales > Haloferacaceae > Halolamina. The sequence continues at coordinate 84,739 of NZ_CP054588.1, read as the reverse complement.
TAGCGAGCGACCGCCCGCGATCAAATGCAGCCGCCTCAAGCGCGTGGTGATTGGGACCGACGAGGACCGTCCGGTTAGTCATTGTTCCTTCTGGTGTTCGTCACCCTCTTGAGGTTTCCTTATATTCAGGGATAGTGCGTGGCGGTGTTCAGATAAGGATGAAGAGTGAGGCGGAACGACCTTTAAGTGGTTCATGCTCGAAATCGCCCGCCTCAACGGAGGTAGCGATTCATTCGAGTTAGATTTTGTGGAGCGAGAGGCGACACCCGAGCCTGCGATGAAGCTCGGTATCCGACTCCATCTGGCTGGACTATCACTTTCGGATACCACCTCGATTCTCGATAGTTTGGGTGTCAGACGCTGTCGAACGACCGTTCACAACTGGGTGCAGAAGGCAGATCTACAGCCTCTCGACGGTGCGAATCCGGGTCACGTCGCCGTTGACGAAACCGTGATCCAGCTCAATGACGAACGATTCTGGCTGTACGCCGCTGTCGATTCCGATACGAACCGCTTGCTGCATGTCAAGCTCTCTCCGACGAGAAACCAAGCGATTACTGAGATGTTCCTCTCCGAACTCCGCGAGAAACATCTCGTCGATGACGCAGTCTTTCTCGTCCATTCTGCACCGTGGCTGCAAGCAGCACTCCATCGACACGGCCTCGATTACAGATACGAGAAACACGGTAATCGGAACAGCGTCGAACGTGTCTTTCGAGAACTAAAACGCCGAACCAACCAGTTCTCAAACTGTTTCAGCCATGCCGAAGCAGATACCGTCGAAAATTGGCTTCAAGCGTTCGCCTTCGCATGGAACCAGCTTATCTGAACACTACCAGACCGGGTACGCGTAACTGTCGTCCTGTTCTTCCCAAGCGTCGTCGATAATATCGTCGATTTCCTCCCCGGAGAAGAGCTGGCCGAGCCCGGCCTCCCGTGCCATTCGTCGGACCTGACTGTAGCGGTAGTCACACCACCACGCGAGGTCAAAGATGAGCGCGCGGCCCGCCTGTTCAGCGCTGTCGTAGTCCCGAGAGGATTCTTGCCAGTTGCCTTCGAGCAGCGGCACGACACGGTCGCTGTTGGAAGCACGACGAATCGCTGCTTCGACGTCCGCGGGATCGTAGAGCGGATCACGATCGGGCGTAGTCTGGAGCTGTGCGGCGGCGGCCGAAGTGGTATGTCGAGTTGACATTGTGCGTTGGACGCTCGCGTCGCACTACGCGACGCGTGCGCTTCTAGCGTTTAAGGCGCACGCACGCGACGGCCGGCGGCACAAGTTAATCCGAACTCCGACGTATAAGTCCCTATATGTAGCTGTTCGATTCAACGGTAGCTGGGTACCCTGTGCCGCCGGCCGCCGCTCTTGCGATAGCTAGCGACCGGAAACCAAGGAATCCGAAGAGATGAGGCACTTTAACCTTTGGGCGGGAAGCAAACTTCGGCAACAAGAGAAGCCGAACCGATATCCTCTGGTGTCCACTGGTAGGGCTGGGCGTCACTACGGTCAACAAGCCCTTCCTTGTCGAGTCGTTTGAGGAGTTTCCTGACTTGACGCTCGCCGATTTCAACTGCCTCTCGTGCGTGGATATCTTTCTCTTCCCCTCCCCCTTCTTCTCGAAGGGTTCGGATGATGGAGCGTTCACCATCGTTCCGTGTCCGTACTATCGTTCCATCCTTTGGCCGGCGTGTGACTGCAGCAAGCCAGTCTGGCAGGGCGGCAGTATGGATGTACACCGTCGCAGGCGAGGAACGGCCGAACCGGAAGACTGCCTGCGCGACTTTGTCCTCCCGAAAGTGCTGGAGAAATGGGTGGTCGGCGATTCCATAGTCCAGGTCCATTCCCCGCCCGTCGCCGCGCTGTGCAAGATACCCCTCGAAGGCGGCGGCGACCTTGATCGGCGCATCTCCGGGATGTGGGGAGCCGAGGACGATGCCGACCGACTCACCTTCGAATTCGTTGCTGCTTCGGAGATCGCCGTAATGCCGAACGTTGGTGACGAACGAAGATATCGACGGGTCACTGAGGTGTGGGCCATCCAGGGAGCTTTCGAACAGACGCGTCTGCGCTTTCTTTGTGGTGATGACTGGCACCTGCTGGTCATGGTTCTTTGAGGCGGCTTCGAGGAGCGCGTAGCACTGCGCGTCGTTGACGTGCTGGCCACTACTGTATGGGTTCGCTCCCTCTGTTGTTTGGATGAATTCATAGCCAACGTGCTCGGTCAGGTATGTGCCCCGACACTCATCGCAAAGTAGCTGCCTGTGAACAAGGTCGTCGACGCCGATCCGGCCCTTCCAGACGGCGGGTCGCGGCGTGCCGTCGAGGCCGACGATGGCGGCGGCACCCGAGAGGTCCGGCGGCCGTCGGATGTAGAGTGCCTCGCTCTCTAGATCTTCGACGACGGTAGTCCCATCCGGCAGTTCAACGTAGCCGAGACCGAGATTCTGGCGTAAGTCCTCTGCATACGGGTCGTCGAAGTCACCGGCCATCTCCTGTAGAGCCTGCCGCTGCAGTTCGAGCGCGGCGAGCGTTATCGACGGGGCTTCTGCATGCCCGCCCTCTTCCAGAGCTTCCGTCTGTCGTGCTGACTCCCCGATTGAACCGAGTGTTTCGAGTACATCGCTTGCACCGACGCCGTCAATCTCGTCAAGCGATGCGAGTGCTTTGACCTGATCCACCCGGGAGACGTCCAGTTGATCGTAGCCTTGGAGAAACTGATTGGCTGCTTGCGTTCGTTGCGCCGTGTTGAACTGAGTACGGTAGGCGTCCCCGGGGTCCTCGTCGAAGATAACGACGCGCCCCTCGACTAGTTCTTCGGAGAGTGCGTGAGTGGGATGGCCGACGAGCACATCGGCGTCGACGGCGGCATCGCGTCGCTTAACGTATGAACAGTCACCGTCGTCCATACACGGCAGCTCGTCTCGTCGACGCTGATGTAGGAAGTACGGCGACGCCCCACGGGCATTCTGGTTAGTGAGTTCTTCGCCGAGCGGGTGTTCGTCCGTGACTGTCGGGCAGTCTCTTTCGAGTGCTGGTAAGCGGACCAATGTATCCGAGTCGATCTCTCGAACGAGTGTATCCCGCGTCTCGTGGAGGTGAGAAACGAGGAGAATTGGATCATCAATCGCATTGGCGACACGGGCTGTCGCGTGAGTCTTTCCCGTTGTTGGGATCGCGTCGACAAGCACAGGGCCGGATTCGCCGGTGAGTTGATCCTCGACCGCCGTCTGAATCTCTTCGGCGCATCGGCGCCAGACGGCTTCCTGTGGGCGTTCGGCCTCACGCGTGGTGAAACAGCAGGAATCCGGTGCGCTCACTCAGCATACCTCCGTCTGACATCGGATCTATCCATCTTTCGTTACGAACCTCAAAGTGCATCGGTAAATGATGGTTGGTTCGATATCTTTGTGATCTCGGCACAGTCGATTCTACTCGTGTAGTCGATGAGCATAGATCTCGGACTAACTGGTAACCTGTCGGTACACACGCCTGATCATTAGTCAGCCGGTATCTTCGTTCTCGATGATTGAGGTCTCACGGCTGTAGGATATCGCGATGAAGAGCATACTGGCCAGAGAAGCATAACACAGATGCCGCGTGGATATAACCAAATGATCTCCCTTGTAACCGCCCCGCGCTGAGCCCTAGTGATGCCTGCGACTCGTGATTAAGCACTTACTGAGCCGCGATTTCAAACGGTGGTTGAGGCGACGTATCGACTAGACGGGTGGCGTGAACCACTGGAGACACGTGCGGTGATCTTGTGTTAGAGTTCCTTGATGAGGAGCACAGTAGGAGGTATTTTCACAGTTCATGCCACATACGCAAACATATGGGTTGGCCTTCGTACCGGCCGAACACAGGTACCTTGTACAAACTTGCGTTTCTGAGTCTAATCCCTGCGTTCGTCGGTGGGTTGTACGCTCCCTTGCCAGCGAGTGTACAACCGCTACAGAGTCTCCTGACGACATTGATCACCGTACAAGGGAGTGTCCTCGCGATTGTTGTATCGGTTACATTGATCGCGACACAGCTAGCGGCGACGAATTATGAGTCCCGAATGTCGACGCTCCTTCTCCGAACGAGGGAATTTCGGTACCTCTTTGCTCTGTTTATCGGGTCGATCTTCCTCGATATCGGCATCTACCTCAGTCTTGGACAGCTACAACATCCGGCAGTCTCCGGGTTCCTCTATGCGAGCCTTCTCCTCTTCATGCTGACTCTCGGCTCGGTCTACTGGTTTGCGAAAGAGATGGTGACACAGGCGACACCTGAGGAATTAGTTGGCCGATTCACGGAGATGGTGTCGGCTGATGAGTACATCCGAGATGCCGAATCGCTCGCAGCCAAGCCCGAATCTAACTCCCACACGCTTCAGCCGCTGTTTCGGTTCACGATGACAGCCTTATCTCAGAACGAATACTCTGTTGCGATGTCGGGGGGGGACCACTACGTCACGTATTGTGAGAAAATATTGGGGGAAGTAGGTGACCGGGGTCTGCTTGAGCAGGAGAGCTTCGGGGCAAAGGAGGAGCTCTTTGGGCCCGTTCTGAAAGACCACCTCCACAAGATTACGCTACATGCCGCCGAAAAAGACGAATCCCAGATCAGAACCAAGGCAATAGCCGGACAAGTTGCTCTCGCAGAGCAAGCTGTCGGGATGGATTCCTATTCACGCATCCCAAGGCAGGCAGTAAGCGGGATTGAAAATACAATCAGAGAATCCCCCAACTCAAGACGGGGACACCCGGCGTTGAACAACTGCTGGAACGCGATTGGGGACCTTACGATATTAGCTGCTGATAGTGAACACAGTACCTTCATGCTCACCATCCGGACCACAATCGACAGCTGGCTTGGTGAGACGATCCGAAACGTCGAAGGACCAGGCTGGTTGTCAGGGTCAAGCCGGAAGCTGTTTGAGTCTCTCTGTGAGGCACATGAAACCATTCTGTCGGAAGTCGGGGAAGAACACCGCTTAGCAGATTTTGGGCCTACGGATCTCCACAAGGACGGGCGAGACACCCCTATAGCCCCTATTGAACAGCTGAGATACTGTCGCCAAGCACTATTTGAGGTAACAAGTGTATTTCTAGAGGATCGGATAGATCGGGGACGATGGCTTCCTGCAGCAGGGAATTACAAACGAGAGTGGAAGAAGCTCATCATCACCACTGCAGAATCAGGAGCCACAGAGATGGCGATTGATCTCTGTGAAGTGCTTATTCAGATGGCTTACATCGAGAACGATGCAGAGATACCCGTGGCAGATCGATTTAGTCCGCAAGGGGTCACACCGACGAATCCGAATGAGGTGACACAGTGGGCCCGAGAACTCAGTGAGATCGCGGCTGAGACTGATGAAGCGGTAGTAGCGCAGGCGTTTTCGAATATTCTATCCCACGAGCAGATAGAGGACAATCCGGGACTATTCATTCTCTCCAATAGTGACGACCCAGCGTATGAGGACGCTTATCGATTTGACTTAAACATTGATGGGTATAGCCATCTCAACACGAGGGAGAACTACCCAGAGGCAATTATGGCGTTGCGTGAGGCTGTTCAGCCTGAAGAGGAACGAGAAACTGCCTCTGAGTAGTACATCTCTGGATGTGGGGAGCAGTATGTTTCTGGATTTTCCTGTGGATGGGGACACTTCAGGTGCCCCCATAGGGCGGTGATAGCTGTCTTCTCGCCCCTCAATCACGCTTCGATTATCTATGACCTCCCACAGTCGCAACAGACCTGCCTCGTAGCGAGTGTAGATATCCTTCTCAGCGGGCCGTACTTCTTGATGTACTCGTAGAGCACGCGCTGATGATCGTTCAGCTTGGAGATGGCCTGCTGCCGAACCTCCTCTTCAGCGTCGGCGCCACGTCGCGCCGAGGAGATTAACCATGTTTCGACCGAACCTGCCCCCTTGCTTCATGCCGACAGATATAGCCAATTCCTGACTGAACCTTACGTATCTTTATCTGACGCCCTGCAGAATCACGGGATAAGATGGTCCTTCGTGAAGAGCTGACAGAGTATTCGGAGCGTTCTGCGAGGTTGATAGCTGACTCTCCACAGATGGACGAGGAGAATACAAAGCGCAAGATCATCGAACCCCTCATTGACCTTCTCGGCTGGGACATTCTCTCAATGGACGTTGAGCTGGAGTACTCTGTCCAGATGGGGTCAGGAACGAAGAAGGTTGATTACGCGCTCAAGATAGAGGATACGCCTGTTGTCTTCATTGAGGCGAAAGGCGCGGATACTGAACTTACCAGCGGTCACGAAGACCAGCTACGGAGTTATATGCGGCAAGTAGGTGTCGATTGGGGGCTCCTTTCGAATGGGCGGGAATTCAAGATCTTCAGACGGGACTACGACAGCAATCGCCCCAATGAGATTTCACTCGCAGAGTTTTCTCTTGATGAGATTGCGGGGAAGCAGCAACCGTTGACTGCTCTCTCTCGAAACTCTCTCGAATCGGGGGAATCGAGACAGATCGCGGAGAAAATCGAGTCCGTCCAGCGAGCAGTCCGAACGCTACGAGAGGAGAAAGAGGGTCTCTCTGAGGATGTTACTAGAGTCGTTACCGATGAAATCGGCGAGGCCGTCTTGCAGAAAGTCGAAGATGAGGCAAAGAATTTCGTTGATAATCTGATTTCCTCATTAGAGGAGCAGGCCCACGAGACCGCGGTTGAGCGGAAAGCCACCCCATCGCCTTCAGAAACAGAGTCTGGGTACGAGATTCGGATAACCAAGGGTGGCTCTGAAATAGAGCGGGTGGTTGGGGAGACTCAAGCCGAGGCAATGGCGGAACTCGTAGATTACCTGATCGAGAACGAGGGCCTCTTGGAGGTGATCGAAATTCCATATGTTCCCGGAACAGGCAGAGGAAGTCGTGCGTTGGTGAACGAGAAGCCGGTTCACATCGATGGCGATGAAATGCGGCAGTATCAACGGCTCTCTCAAGAGTACTACCTCTTCACCTCGCTCAGCGCTAAAGATAAGAAGCGATATGCCCTGGAACTTCCTGAGAAGGTCGGCTTGGAATGTGAATTCGTCAATTGGTGAGGCAATCCTCGTCTGTGCTAAACGGTTCTACCTCTATCACTTGTGTCCGTGAACCCCGCTTTCGAGTCGGAAAATGAGTTACTGCAGCGGACGTTCTTGACCAAGCGGGTGAACGAGTCCCGTCTCTTGAGCAGCATCTGGAGTCGGCGTACCTCGAAAAGCACAACGCAGATCTCGCGTGGGTGTGACCAAATGATTTCCCTTGTAACCATCGCCCTACCGTGTTCTGGTGATGCCTGCGACTCGTGATCGAGCACTGACGGAGCGCGATTTCGAACGATTAGTTGAGGCGACGTATCGACTGGATGGGTGGCGTGAATCGTTGGAGGCGCGTGCGGTAATTCTCATTGGTGGTCGGCTTGGACTCCGTCCTGGTGAGTTGACGCACCTTTCGTCGGAGTGGATTGACTGGCAGCGAGAGATGATTCGGATCCCGGCTCACGATCCGTGTGCGAAAGGCCGTGACGGGGAATTGTGCGGGTACTGTCGGCAGGTCGTGCAACAGCAGCTAGCGGATTCAACGGCGAACGTGGACGAACTGGAGGCACAGTACTGGCGGCCGAAAACGGAGGCCGGGTCTCGTGACGTGCCGTTCCATTTCTCGGCGCGTCTCGGGGCGGCGTTAGAGTTCCTTGATGAGGAGCACGGTGGTTGGCCGTACTCGTTTTCGACGTTGCAACGACGGCTCCTGGCGGCCTTAGAGGTAGCTCCTGACCTCAGTGTCGAGGCCACATCTCCGCATGGGCTTCGAGCGACAGCAGCGTCGTATCATGCTGGTCGAGGCTTGGATATGGCGGCGCTTCGGGCGATGTTCGGCTGGGAAGATCTCGAAACAGCTGAACAGTACCTCAACGTTGATGGCGCGATGACTCGACGGGCGCTCAGTAGCACGCACTAGTCACGGCACTGATTGGTCGTCGAGCCGCCATTCCGATTCTCCGAGAAAGAACCGGTAGAAGGCATGTGATTAATCGGTGAAGCGTCCACCATCGAGTTGGCGTATTCTCAAGCTAGCAGTACTTTGGTCTTACTGTATCTTTCTGAATTCAGTCACATTACTGTCTGCTAGCAGTTTCTCAGAGAATCTCCGTTCAACCGGTGCCGTTCCTCGCGCAACCAATGAGCCAAACAACGATTACTGCAGGGCCGTACCGTAATTCGGATCTCTTCTCAGGCTATTACTTAGAGGAGCGCATCGACGATTTGGACGCGTGGGACTGCGACGCCGAGGCTGAGGCGGTCTTCGAGAAACTACAGGCACTCTGGGAGGACGAGGGTGGTCTCGTCGCGGGGTACAACGAGGATACACTGCTCGGGTCGTGGATCGACCCGGTTCTCGACACGTTGGGGTACGACACGATTCAAGAAACGTCGCTGCCTGACACGGGCGGGTACATCGACCGCGTGCTGTACGGCGACGCCGCGGACCGCCGGGACGCGATGGCGATGAAGCAGGACGGACAACTTGCCGGGGCGTTCGGTCGCTCGGCCGCGCTACTCGAAGCCAAGCAGTGGGACACGGACTTCACGCAGCGATTCAGCGAGCAGCGGTCGTACCGCGACGCGTCCCATCAGGTGAAGTACTACCTCGAACACACGCCGGAGTCGCTCCAGTGGGGGATCCTCACCGACGGGAAGAAGTGGCGGCTCTACGGCACGAAAGACTACGCGACCGAGACGTACTACGAGGTGGATCTGCCGGAGATCCTCGCGTCCGGCAATCTAGAGGAGTTCAAGTACTTCTACCTCTTCTTCCGACCCGAGGCGTTCCGGGAGGCCGGCGGGAGTACGTTCCTCGAGACGGTCTGGTCCGAGAGCGAGACGGCCGCGCAGGAGCTCGGTGAGGACCTGCAGGACAACGTCTTCACCGCGCTGCGGGTGCTCGGCGAGGGGTTCGTCGAGACGAATGATCTGGATATCGACCCCGGCGACGAGGAGGCGCTGGCGGAGCTGAAAGAGCAGTCGCTCGTGTTGCTGTATCGGTTGATGTTCGTGCTCTACGCGGAGTCACGGCATCTGATTGACCCGGAGGACCCGCAAGCGCGGACGGAGTACCGCGAGAACTTCAGTCTCGATGAGATCCGGCTGGACATCCACGACCGCATCGAGAGCGGGGAGACGTTCGATGACGCCTACAGCGAGTACTCCCACTCTATCTGGAGCCAGCTACAGGACCTGTTCCGGCTCGTTGACTCCGGGGAGGAGTCGCTTGGCGTCTCAGCGTACAACGGCGGGCTGTTCGACCGCGAGCAGCACGAGTTCCTTGCGGAGAACGAGGTTGCGGATCGCTACATCGCGGAGGTGATCTACCGTCTCGGGACGACCGAGACGGCGGACGGATCGTTCGCGCTGGCCGATTACGCCGACCTGGACACTCGCCACCTCGGGACGATCTACGAGGGGCTGCTGGAACACGAGTTCCGCATCGCGCCAGAAGATTACGCGGCTGTCGCCGAAGACGGGGGGCAGGTTTGGAAGCCGGCGACGGCGATCGACGACGACGAGCGCGTCGAGACTGTTGGGGAAGGTGAACTGTACGTCGTCAACGACGAGGGCGAGCGGAAGGCGACGGGAGCGTACTACACGCCGGATTATGTGGTCAGCTACATCGTTGAGGAGACGGTCGATCCACTCCTCGACGAACTCGAAGCGGACCTTGACGAGCAGGGACTTGAACGCGGCACGCAGGAGTATGTTGTGGCGTTCTGGAAGGGCGTCACGGACCTCCGGGTGCTTGACCCGGCGATGGGTTCGGGCCACTTTCTGACCAGCGCGACGGAGTACCTTGCCAGCGCGGTGATGGAGCGCGTCCGCGAACTGGAGACGTCGACGCTGTTCAACGAGCAAACCATTCGACGCGAGATTTCTCGGGAGTGTATCTACGGTGTCGATCTGAACGGGATGGCGGTCGAGTTGGCGAAGCTCTCCATGTGGCTGGAGACGCTCGCTACCGACCAGCCACTGGCCTTCCTTGATCACCACTTGAAGGCCGGGAATTCGCTCGTCGGCAGCGACATCTCGGAGATCCTGGGTACGGACGAGCCCAGCGGCACGGAGCAGGCCACTCTGTTCGACGACTTCAGCCGTACGCGCCGGCAGGCGCTCGAACACGTGATGGACCTCGTTGAGGATCTTTTAGCGGTCGACAACGAGACTGTTGCCGACGCCAAGCGGATGGAGGATCTCTACGAGGAGATCCGGAAGGACGACCTTTACGAGCGCCTCTTCGGGATGGCGAATGTCCACACAGCCGAGCGATTCGACCTCGGCGTGCCCGACGGCGCGTACAAGCAGATGGCTAACGCCATCGACGACGAGGATGACTGGGCCGAGATCGAGGCTGAGGACTGGTACACGACGGCGCAGGTGATGGCTGAGGAGGAACAGTTCTTCCATTGGGAACTGGAATACCCCGAGGTGTTCTTCGGCGAGGACGGGGAGCGAAAGGACGGGGCTGGGTTCGATGCGGTGGTTGGGAATCCGCCGTACGTGAAGATACAGAATATTCGACAGACGAACCCCAAACTGGCAGAATATGCGGTCGAAAACTACGAAACTTCAACAGGGCGATTCGACCTTTACTCTCTGTTCGTTGAGGCGGGCGCAGGAATCGCAAAAGATCACAATCTAGGATACATCCTACCGAACAAATTCTTCGAATCACAGGCCGGGCAGGGTCTCAGATCCTATCTCGGTGAGGGGCAGATGGTGCGGCGCATCATCGATTTCGGACAACAACAGGTCTTCTCTACCGCTACGACCTACACGTGCTTGCTCTTCTTGGGAAAACATGAGGATCTTCTGTACTCAGAGGTTCGAGACTCTGACTTCCAGACTCAGTCGTTGGACCACCTCGAGTTCGCCGAAATCCCTCGTAATGAATTGGACGATGACGGTTGGGTGCTTACTGGTCCGATGGAGAGGCAGGCCCTTTCGAAAATGCGGTCGTCCGCTGAAGCGCTGGGCGAGGTAACGGAGCACATCTCGGAAGGGATCGTCTCTGGGGATAACGAAGTTTTCTTCCTCGAAATTGAAGGTCAAAGCGACGAGCAATACACGGTTCGTAGTCAAGCGAACGGGGAAACGTATCAACTTGAATCAGATACAGTACGACCGCTGATTGACGGTGATGAGGTTGAAAGGTACGGTAGCATGGATACGGACCTCGCAGTGGTCTACCCGTACGAACTGGGACAGGAGGGAACTAGTGAAATTCCGGAAGCGCGGCTAGAAGAAGACTATCCGAAAACGTACGAATATCTTTCAGAGTTCAAGCAGCGCCTTTCCGACCGAGGTACTGCATCGATGAATTATCCGACGTGGTATTCTCTGTGGTGTCCACGAACCAAGGAGTTATTCGAATCTCCCAAATTGGTTGTTCCGGACATCTGTCAGCGGTCGGAATTTGCTTCTGATGCGGATGGGGGAACATACATTCCGAATAGTGCCTATGGGGTTCAACCGAAGGAGAATGACGAACGTCACCGCTACTACCTCCTTGCTGTCCTGAATAGCTCTCCGACGTGGTTCTTTATTTATCACACCAGTCCGGTTCTACGGGGAGACTTCCGTCGGTTCATGACCTCGTACCTGTCGAAGGTTCCCGTTCCTCAGTTCTCGGCACCCGATCAGGACGAGGCTGAATTTGAGTCTGCATATCGATCGAGTATGGAAGAATCGGGAATCACGATCCCGGATGACTCCCATGGGTACCTCTCGTACCTCGCTGCGGAGAACGAAGAGCTACATCAGGGGCGTGGCTCGCTCAACCTCTCTCTCCTCGACCACCTCGGCACCTACGAGGACGGCCAGACCCTCGCCGATATCGGCCTCACCCAACCCCCGGAGAACGCCGCCGACTCCATCCTCCAGCAGACCGCCGAACAGAAACCGAATCTCTGGGTCGGCGACGCCGAGGTCGTCCGCGAGTCGTCGTCGACGGTGGAGATCCGCCTGACGGCGCGCTACAAACCCGAAGACGAGGACGCCCACGAGACCGACCAGTGGGGGTACACCGAGACCGACCTCCTGCCGGCGCTGCGGATCACCGACCTCACCGAAACCGAGGCAGACCTGATCGCGGCGTTCGTCCCCGTCGCCGTCGATGAGGCCGACGGGTTCGCGGGGTTCCGCGAGACGGCGACCAAGACCAACTCGCTGGTGGACCGCCTGCGCGCGCTGACGCTCCCGCGCGTCGACGACGTCGCCGATGGGCTGAAACAGTACCGCGAGACGAAAGCCCGCGCTGACGAACTCGATGAGAAGATCCAGCGCACCGACGACCTGATCGACGAGATCGTCTACGAGTTGTACGGGTTGACGGAGGAGGAGATCGACATCGTCGAACAAAGCGTCCAATAGAGGTAGACCACCGGTGACCGACGACCCGGACACTGTCTGTATGCCGGAGCGTTGATTTCCCTCGCTGCCAATAAGCGATTAATGCCTCAATTTTCGGTGGGGGACCGAGTCCGGATTGACATCCCGGATCAAAGCGACCCGGATCATGAGCCATACCATGGTGTCCACGGGGAAATCAGCACTACACTATCTGATGATGCCGGCCTGACCACCGGCAACGAGTCTGACTCTCACCTCTACCGCGTTACGCTAGAAACGGGCGAAACTGCCGATTTCCGAGGCCGTGACCTGCGACCACCGATTGAGGAGTAGCTAATCACGTGACGCTACAAACGATGTGAGAGACGAATCCATCCAATACTTCTTGAGCATATCCCTCAAGTAGAGACTATCCGCGCTACCAACACGAGTGTCATCTGACGTCGCGAACGTCACCGAGGTCAGCATCCGGAATCGCTACCAGGAGCAGATCAAGGCCATGGGCGTCAGTGGCTAACGGTCGCTCATGCGCCGATAGTGAATGTGCTGTCGTTCAAGCCGCGAGCGGGTACCCGCACACGCGCTCGACAAGTACACCACCATCGACGGCTTTGTCGCAACGTCGACGCCTATACGGGAGCTTCAGAGGTATCTCGGGCGCAAGGCGCCCGATGTCCAACTAGATGTCGACGAGAACCTTTACTTCATCGCGCTCTGGGTCGAGCAGCGCCTCGAACCCGTCCTCGACGACGTTCTCGAGGTTGATACGACTACTGATCAGGGCTTCGGGGTCGAGCGCTCCCGATTCGAACATGTCGATGATTGCGCCGAAATCTTCGGCGGACTGGGGGCCGCCCTTGTACGCGAGCGTCCCGGTGAGCGTGCGCTCGCCCATGACGAACTCGTTCGGGTGGAGTTCGACGCTGTCCTCGAAGATGCTGACGACCGTGATGTTACCGGCTGGCGCGGTCGACGTGATCGCGTCCTGGACTGTTTGCTCGATTCCGGCGGCCTCGAACGCCACGTCGACACCGCCGTCCGTCTCCTCGGTGATGTGTGCGACCGCGTCCGTTCCGGTCGGATCGAGCGTCTCGTCCGCACCGACCTCAGCGGCGAGCTCGCGGCGCGAGTCCTGTGGTTCGACGGCGTAGATCGTGCCCGCACCGACGGCCTGCAACACTTGAATGATAGTCAGGCCGATCGGGCCGGTACCGTAGACGGCGACGGTGTCGCCGGCCGTGAACGCGCTCGTCTTGACGGCGTGAAATCCGACGCTGTACGGTTCGACGAGCGCGCCGTGTTCGGTGGATACGCCGTCAGGCAGCGGAATGGCTTTCTCCTCGGGGGCGACGACGGTTTCGGAGAGGCCGCCGCCGTCGCCGGAGAGTCCGACGAACCCGCCAGATTCACAAAGGTGGTACTGGCCAGCGGTGCAGTACTGGCACTCTCCACAGTAGATGATCGGGTTGACGGCGACGCGGTCGCCGACGGAGACGCTATCGACGTCATCGCCGACGGCCGTCACGTTCCCAGCGAACTCGTGACCCATCGGAATCGGGAGTGTCTCGCCGGTCACGGGGTGCGGGTTGTCCTCGTCGGGAACGAAAATGGGGCCGGCCGTGTACTCGTGGAGGTCCGACCCGCAGATGCCACAGGCTTCCACGTCGACTCGGACTTCGTCGGCGGCCGGTGCATTCGGTTCGTCTATCGATTCGACACGAACGTCTTCCTGTCCGTGGTACACAGCCGCTTTCATCACACTAAAATAGTTATCGGAAGGGGTTAAATATCACGAAAGCATGAATGTCGCAGAAACTCGCCGAGTAAACTACCCCACCCTACTCGCTCACGGTGGTTCGAGACGCCTACGGCGTCTCGTCATCACGAGAGGCGCGAAGCGCCTCTCGAACGACTTCGCCGTTCGCTTCGTTGAGGGTGCGAGTATCAGGCGGACGTGAATGCCGCGCTCAATATCGCAGATCGCTACCGTGGCGGGGAGAGCCAGCCCCGAACCGACCGGGAGTCCGGGCAGAAGGCGGCTGGCGATGACTCGGCCACGGATGGGGCCTCATTGACCGGGCCACAAGACAGCCACTCCGAGGGCGAAACCCGCCCGGCGACGAGTGGACCGTATGCGTCTTGAAACCTCGAAGGGCCGGTAACCCCGTCCGAAATCCTATGGCGGGATTCCACGGCGTTCACGCCGTGGAGGAGGTCAATCAGAGTCCGTGAACTCCCTCCGGTTTCCGGATGAGCTGTAGCAGCCTTGCAGAACACCGAGGACCTGCATCGGGGTACTGGGAAACGGTGTTCTGCCGACGTGTGCTCATCCAAAACGAGCTGGACCGTAGCGAATTCGAACGGACGAATCGGCCACACAGCGGCTCGCCTATTAACCAACTCGATCAACCAGCTAGTTGGTTAAGGTTCGGAACTTCCGAAGGGTCAACTCCGCTGGAATCCTTTCTATTCCACGTATCGGCTACACATGGAGATCCTTCTCTCAACTGACGCTCGATCAAAGGGTACCACCCGAAACTACCCCTTCAGTAGGGGCCGGTCAGTATCCGCTTTGAAATACTTCAGAAAAGGCTCGGCTGAAACGGTTACCAACCAAAGTTCAGCGACAGTTCGTAATCTGTAGATGAAGCCCCAGTGTCGTCTGCAGGGTGGACAAGCCCGATCGTCCGCGGCACGGCTTTGGTTGCCTTCTTCCCTGGTGAAATGACCGAAGTAACTGCATCGTTATAGCGTCGAACAGTGAAATCCGAATGGTACGGGAACAATTTCCGTTCAAGAACGATATGATCAATGTTCCCATTCACATTATATTCAATAGATGTCCGATAGGAGTCACCGCTAATGAGTGAGTGGAGGTAAAAATCCAAGGCCTCCATCGTTTCGTCGTCAATCCGATTCAAGAGTTCATCTGCCGCAGTCGCCTTATTGTACTCTTCCCGTTCTGTCCCATCGAGGATGGTTGAGACACTGTCCTCGGTCAGGCCTGTCCGGATGTATCCATTAATTGAGTCAAGGTACACCGCAGCCATGAACTCCAACTCAGGGTGGCCGGCAATAAGATAGGTTGCGTCCTCGAACGAACACCGATGTCCAGTAAGAGAATATTCATCTCCATCCTCATTTTCATACACGGCAATATTGTCGACATCCTGTGCCACAAGCTCATGATCCAAGAGATCGACATACCCAGCGACTTCATCAAGCGCAGCCTGGAGCTCGATTTCGCTCGGCATATTAGTTGGCCACCGGATGAACCCCGCTCCCTGCATGATCTTTCGACCCTTGGATTTGCTGAATGCTTTCTCGGAAACGACTTCCCCGCCGGCTGATTGTTACATTCATGTTTTCGTCGTCCGGCGTTCCATCCGTAGATTCCGGGGGGTCACCTTGTTTCACTTGATAGACCGTATCGTTCAGCTCGTAGAGCTTCTCCGTGATCGGATTGTTCGTATCGAGTGTGTACCGCGTTTCGGATCGATCCTTTTGCAGCTCCTCGATGATTCCGAGATCCACGAGAATCGAGATCCGCTTTTCTATGCTCTTTTCCGAACACCCAGCTTTGCTCGCTAACTCTTCAGTGTTGTATTCACGCCCCGCTGGGGATTCGAGGAACGCATCAAGGACTAACACCAGGGTCTCATATCGGGTGATCTCCATCCATCCTGATGGGAATTCCTTCCTGAATTCCTTCTTTCCCATCTCACGGACTTCTTCTTCCGAGAGCTGGCTGTCACTAGGCATGGCGGGACGTACTAACTATGGAGGGAAAACACTTTCTGAATACCAGAAACCAGATTCTGGGACGGATTTATTACCAGCGAGGGTAACTATGGACTATTGAAATCGCTCTCAGCTCACTATCCGGATCTCGTGAAGATGCTCGTCTACAGGCACGGACATTCGGATGCTCCCAAGCCGAAGTTTACGGTGCAAAAAGCATTGACAAATGGGTTAGATTTTGATGAGGCAGCGGCGGTTATGGAACACGCGAGCCAAGACTTGGAGTTCGTCCATATGCTGAACGGGGAAATCTGGTACGTCCAGGAACGCGAAGTCCTCGTGTATATACGTGATGAGACCGCGATGGATCTTTCTATTATTTCGGACAAGTTCGACCATCTGAAGCCGCCCGAACTGCGAGAAGAGTTCAACCTGTGAACCGCCACGAGAGCACGTTATGCGTCGGTTCGGCCTCTACAGCACCTGCTCGTCGACGACGGCCGGCACGATGTTGTGCTCGGCAAGCGGGGTGATGTTGATTGCGACGCCGTGCTTGTGGGTGGGCTGGTAGCCAGCGGTCGTGAATGCCAGTTCGATAGCGGTCCTGAAAGACGGCGGTTCAGGGGTGACT
Organism: Halolamina sp. CBA1230; assembly: GCF_002025255.2. Classification (GTDB taxonomy): domain Archaea; phylum Halobacteriota; class Halobacteria; order Halobacteriales; family Haloferacaceae; genus Halolamina. The sequence continues at coordinate 67,961 of NZ_CP054588.1, read as the reverse complement.
GAGCTCGATGGCGGAAACGCGGGGTTCAAACTCATCCTGGAAGTTGCCCATCGTTTCGACGCCCCATTCTATCAAATCAGCGCGCTGACCACTCGTCAATTCAGTAATTCGAGCATCAATCTCCTGTGGCCATTTGATCCGACAAGCCTGTTTGTCGGGTAACTGCTCCCAGACTAACTCGGTTCTCAGATTCGACTCGATCTCATCTTTCGAGCCTCTGAGCGACTCAAATATCGCTTCGTTCTCTTCTTTCGTTGACCTCGACATATAGAGTTCGACGCAAAACTCGGGGCCTTGATGGAAGACCCAGCCGAAACTGACGCCGCCTTTCCCAGCTCCGAACGTCAAATAACTGCGAGTCCCAGGTTTTAGCTTACTCCAGCCCGGGCGATGCTCGGAGTATGCTTCAACGAGATCAGTGAAGAAGCTCTTATAGGCCTGTTCTGATTCTGTCAGTGACTCACTCCCGCCGAGTTCACGTTCCCATTCATTGGGTTCAACCACGACGTCAAACTCAAACCCACGCTGTTCTGACCCAGCTATACTCACGACTCTCGGTTTGATCGCGAAGAATTTCGCATCTCGTGGGCCGCTCTCATTAAGCCACTCGAGAACACTCCGATGCTCAGGCCGGAATTCCTCAGATAGCCAAATGGAGAACCCGGCATCCTTCCCAGATGAGTACGTGAGCAACTTCCCAAGGTGGTCGTGGTCCGTTTTTCCATACTGGTTTTCGATAACGACTGTATCACCAGTGTTCATCTCCCGAGCAACGATATCAGAGGAAAAGTCGCCGATCGACTCTTCGGCCCTTGCATCTTCCAGTTCAATTCCCAACGTCGAGCCCAATGTCTGAATGTTCTCAGTTAACCATCGGGTGAAATCCCGTTCCTCATGCTCCCAGATTGAACGGAGCTCGTGTTCTTGTATCTGCGCGATATTCCGATCCATAGCCGCCTTTTCTTGTTGGTCCGTAAATAACCCAGCGCTGAATATGTAAACTCGCAGCTCTGTTGAAATCCTCTGCTCCTGCAGGCTCCGGTTCGACTGTCGAACGAATCGTCCTTTGAGGCGTGAGGCGTCGGAATTCGAGGGGCTGAAAACAGTGGTTCAAACCGGGGTTCGCGTGGAAACGACCAATGAGTCTCGAACCCATCGAACCCGAACGCGCACTCGAATTATACATCGCTGACCGCGAAAACAGCGTCACCCAAGCAACCATCTACTCTCATCGTTCACGACTGGGTCACTTCATCCGGTGGTGCGACAACGAAGGTATCACGAATCTGAACGAGCTGTCTGGACGCCAGCTTCACGAGTTCAGAATTTGGCGGCGAATGGAGGGTGACCTCTCGCCGGCAACTGAGAAGACCCAGATGGATACACTGCGGGTGTTCATCAAGTGGCTGGAGTCGATTGATGGTGTGGAACAGGATCTACACACGAAGGTTCTGTCACCGAACTTGACCGGCGAAGACAACATCCGCGATGAGATGCTGGGTTCCGAACGGGCAGATCGGATACTGAACTACTTGGAGAAGTACAAATACGCGTCGCGGCCACACGTCGTTCTCACGCTGATGTGGCATACGATGATGCGAGTGGGTGAAATTCACGCACTGGACTGCGCTGATTACGATCCTGCCAAGCAGTCGTTGGAGGTGGCCCACCGTCCCGACACGGGGACGACGCTGAAGAATCAAGGTAAAGGGGAACGCTTTGTTGCCCTTTCAGACCACGTCTGTAAGTTGCTGGATGATTGGTTGGAGCATACTCGACCGTCGGTGACTGACGAGCACGGCCGGGAACCGTTAATTGCGACATCCCATGGGCGTGCTCATACGACAACGCTGCGCGGTGACTGCTATCGGTTCACGAGGCCTTGCGTCGTAACTGGGGAGTGTCCGCATGGTCGTGAGATCGAACAGTGTGAAGCAACAGCGTACGATGGAGCTTCTGGATGCCCGTCTGTGGAGAGCCCCCACGCACTTCGCAGGGGAGGTATCACTCACGCGCTTCAGGAAGGATGGCCGATGAAGGCGGTCAGAGATCGCGCGACAGAAACAGTACTCTCGATGCACTATGATTCGCGCTCAGAGGAAGAGAAAATGGAACAGCGGAGGGATTACTTAGACGATCTCTGACGCAGTCAGGACTCGATATACTCTATTGCATCCCAGATGCTGAGTACTCGAATTCGCCCCTCATAGTACGTATTGTCGATCACACCAGAAATCGCCCGCTCAGCGTTCCGGTCGTCAATCAAAATCCCGACGGAGTCATGCACTGTTGAACCAAGAAGCATCACGGCAGCCGCTGGAAGTTCTGAATCAGTCTTCCTCAGCTCGTCTGGATCTGTCTGCTCAAACTTCGCCAGACGCTCATGAACCCGATCCATGATCTCCCCAGCACGCGGCCCGTCGTGGACCCGAACCCCTGGCTGCACGGTATCGATGCGATTGATCCACGCTGCTGTGTCCGCTCGGTCAACCCAGTCGATACTAATGTATCCGCGTTGCTCCGTGAGTTCCTCCACGACACCCGGTGTCAGATACAGGTCGATTCCCTCCTCTCTGATGTACTGTATGAATGTTTGATACGAGGTGGATTCCGTTCCCCCGATGGTTCGAAGAAAGCTTGTATCGAGAATTAGGGCTGTCGGGAACGGAGACGGATGCTCCTCACTCATCGGCTCGCTGGTACGGTCCCTGCTCGATTGCGCGTTCGTGAACGTCCACCTCGAACGTGATATCGCTGAGGGTTGGGTCGTGGCCTTTCACCACGGCGATGATCCGCTCAATTGCTTGAGTGACCGCGATGGCCTCCACAGCAGGGATACCGAGTTCATCCGCGACACCACGACGCGTTGTCTCGCCTTGCAGGTAAGTGAGCGTGGCCATGACCGCCGGTGCGAGTGCAGCCTTCCCGTGGCGGTCAACGAACAATTCGAGATCGTCGTCCACACTGGTTGCGCCATAGACAGCGATAATGGCGGGACCGAGTTCGAGGGTTATTTCGTCTGTCCAGTCTCCACTCACGGGGTCGGCACGCCAGAGTGAAGAGCCATCTTCGTACTCCTCCAACTCCTCTGCGACACCCAACTCGGCCAGTGTATTTGCGTACTTGTAGGCAGTACTCTTAGAGAAACCCTGGCGCTCACGGGCTGCCGTGACCGTTGTAGGGGAGTTGATCAAGAGATCTGTGTAGAACCGCGCGAGATCAGGAGTCCCCAGCAGCTCTTGGATGACGAAAAACCGGTGTGCGGTGTGTCCCGCATCCGGTGGTTGGATGGGAGTTGGAGCGTTGGACATAGTCCATAGTACGCGAACTATGGTCTAAAGTGTTTTGGAGGTCTGTTCAACCAGTCAACCAGGGGCACTTCTGTTCTCAACTGCATACTATCCGAAGTCACATGTAGTAGTAATAGTGTGTCTGGAGATTGATGTCTGAAGCAGCAGGCTCGGCTAAAATTTCGCTTACAGCGTCAGCAATCCCAATCGTAACTGGGAGACGCTTACAGAAATCGGAGCTGTTCCAATCTAACTTCGTGAATTTGAGAACTTCCTCACAGATACGGTGGTAATCTCCTGTGAAATACTCTGGATGCGGTCGAAGAACTAGCGGCTTCGGCGTTCCTGGGTTATTGTACACTGACTGTTCGGGGACAAATCCCGTGGTGTACAGGTAATACTCTCGTTCTCCTGGCGGAATAGCAAGTGTCCCACGTAGGGGTGGATTGTCACCTTGACCGAACAGACGGAGTGGATGCCGCTTGCGGACGGTGATAAATTCCTTTGTCTTCACGTCTTTTGCCCCATCTGCGAACCCTCTCGTTTCGTCATCTAAGAAGTTCGAAGACTTGTGGAGGACTAACCGCCTCGGCATTTCATCACGCTGGTTCCCATATTCCTCAAGGATGTTCTCAACGAGCCGCTTCGCATCGGAGTAGGAAATATGGGTTTGGCGCTCTTCAGTAGCGACATCTTCCACAGCACCTCCTTCGATCACGAAGTTCCTTCCGTCGTCAATGAAGACTTGGGCAATTGCAGCCCGAGTGTCCGGGTCATCAGAGCGTTCTTGATAAAACGAGATGCCCGCATAGCACGTTCTACTCCGGAGATCCGCTAATTTCCAAGGTCTGCCTTCACGCGCCTTGTACAGCATTCCGACAGCGATATTCCACGCCATTTCTGAGCGCTCCTGAACGTCGTTTCCACCCCGAAGTGCCCTCGGTGTCATCAGTTGCGTGGGTTTCTCCTGCATCCCAACGATCTTGATTCGGCTTCGGAAATTCCCGTCTTCAGTCCTGATTTCGTTCGTATCCGTATCTGGGTCAGAACAATACTCCACAATACGCTCTGGGATAACGACAAAAACAAGATCCTCGATATAGAGGTGCTGCAGGACGTTGTCAAGCGTCCGTGATGGCGACGAGAGAGCTTCGGCGTACTGGTCGGCAAACGGCGCCCAGAAGCCGTACAGGAACGCCTCATACATCTGCGCCATCACGGCCGTCTCGGACTGTGTATGCCCGTGATTCTCGACGGTCTCAATGTAGTCTTCAATCGTTCCGAGACAGTGATCGAGGACGTCGGGCGTCGGTTCGTCGGTGGCAACGAGAATCATCTCGTCGTCCTCGCCGATCACCACCTGTTCAGCCTCCGGCAGGACCGACATCGTCGGAATCGACGTGGATTCCTTGACCTGCTTTGTGTACGCATCGAGTGGCGCCGTGATGCTGTGGTCCTCGACAGTCGCACCGCGATCGCGAAGGGTTGTACCGAACTCGTCGGCTGTATCCTTGTCTACTTTGCTCGTACCCATCCGGATCTTTTCGTCGGGCGCCCGCACACGGGGGCGGTCCAACGTGTCTGTGAGTTCAGTCTCGTGGTCAGATTCGACAAGGCCCACGTCCGGTGACTCCTCATTTTCGCCCGACTCCTCGGCGGCCGGTGCATCATCGTCGTCGATCATGTCGTCGGTCGATTCGATGACTGCTCGATCAGCGTTTTCTGGCTCCTCGACGAACGCCACTGTCCCGTCGGCCTCTTCCGGGTCTTCGACGACGGCCCGCACTTCATCAGCGACGTCTTTCAGATCCTCGACGGCGTCCTGATTGAGTGCGGCCGATCACTCACATCCAGATCGCCAGCGCCGACCCAGTATTCGATTCGATTTTCTCGTTCCTGCGGAGTCGGCTTCTTCCAGGGCTTCGACTAGCCCCTCAAGAAGCGTTTGGTCGCTGTAGCCATCGCGGTACTGGTCGATGAACCGTTCGAACTCCGTATCCAATTCCGTCCCGACATCAGTCGTCAAGACCGAGATCTGGTTCGTATGGTACTCCCAGGAGTTCCGCGAAAGGTTTGCCGAGCCATGGACGAGTTTGACCGTATCGTCCGGCATAACGATCCGATAGATCTTCGAGTGGACCGTTTTCTGATTTTTCAACCGGATCGTGAGCCGGTCGGCTTCACGCAGCTGGACGAGTGACTTCGCCGTCGAAACCTCGTTGACCTGGTCGGCATAATCCTCGGCATTCCCGATGAGCACGTCCAACGAGCCGATATCGTACTCTGTCAGCATCTGCACCATCAGCTCCGGGGTCTCAGCGTACGTCACTGCATCCACATGCCGAGCGCCCTCGAACAAGTCGAGAAAGTCCGCCCGGTCTTTCACCATCGCGAGGCGATATCCCGCTGCACCGGATCCATAGAACTCCGGCATGTCGACGAATTCGTCGAACGAGATGGTTGCCGTCAATTCATCCATGAGACAGTACAGTAGCTTGACTCGAATAAATGCATTCCACGGATGAAGAATACGTGTGCCCCTCCCTCGAAATTCACCAATAAAACGGCTGGAGTCGTGAAAACCCACAACTCGACTCTTTAGCTGACCGCTCAAATCGGGGGGTTCATACGAATTTCGAGGCGGAAACCCATGGCTTTATCCATGGGAGGAAGCCGACATACTGGGAATCAAACCACCGGACGACGACTGTCTGACTCCCCAACGTCAACATGAACGTTATAAATCTACCACTATACAGATGATGTATGGTGGAGGTGCGTCGCACGGCCGTCGTCAAACTCGACATCGGCGACAGCGACGCGACTCTCCTCCACGAAACCATTGAGGAGTATCTGTGGGCGTGCAACTACGTCGTCCAAGACGCGTGGAAAGACGACTACAAGCCCACATCGAAAACCGAACTGCACGACCGGACGTACTCCGACGTGCGTGAACAAACACGGCTTCAAGCGAACCTCGTGCAATCCGCACGCAACAAGGCCGCCGAAGCTATCAAAGGCGTCGTCGCTCGCTGGCAGAACGGAAAGATGGCGTCGCAGCCGAACTTCACGACACCCTCGGTTCGCTACGACAAACGGAGTGCGACGTTCCACGATGACCGCGTCTCCCTTTCCACGGTTGACGGGCGTGTCGAAGCCGGGTACGTCCTCCCACCGGAGGGCGACAATCCGCAGACTGAGTACCTCCGAAACGATGACTACGAGGTGACGGGTGCGACGCTTCAGTACCGTGACGAGACGGACACCTTCTACCTCCACATCGGCACAAAGGCTGAGGTGGAGTCCGAGATACCGAACGACGGCGACGCCGGGAACAGTACAGTCCTCGGCGTTGACCTCGGTATCGAACAGATTGCCGTCACGTCAACCGGACAGTTCTGGAGCGGGGGCTACCTCAATCACCGTCGCCAGGAGTACGAACGCGTGCGCGGCGACCTGCAACAGACGGGAACGGAGTCGGCCCATCGAACGATCAAGCAGATGGGCGACCGAGAGACGCGATGGGTTGAGGACTACCTGCATCGAATCTCGAAAGCCATCGTTCAGGAAGCCGTTGCACACGGGTGCGATATAATCGCGTTCGAGGAGTTGACGGACATCCGAGATCGGATGCCGAATGCGAAGAAGTTCCATGCGTGGGCGTTCCGGCAACTGTACGACTACGTGGCGTACAAGGCGGAAGTGGAGGGTATCGAAACCACGCAGGTCGATCCGGCGTACACGTCCCAACGATGTTCACGGTGTGGAACGACACTCCGTGAGAATCGTCCGTCGCAAGCGAAGTTCTGCTGCCAGAAGTGCGGGTACGAGGTCAACCCGGACTACAACGCGGCGAAGAACATCGGGATGAAGATGCTCCGTGCGGGGCAAAAGTCTCCGCACGGAGGGGCGACACGTCACCTCGCCCTGAAGTCGGGGACGTTGAACGTGAACGGCGAGTATTCGCCTGCCGACCAGTAGGGTCGGCCAGATCGGGAGTCCACCGACAAGCCCACCCTTTAGGGGTGGGTTGGTGACGGTCTATACGATGTGGTTCGGGCCGCGTTGCGGCCAGTAGAGGCTGTTCAAGAATTCTGAGTTACGGTTCTGATTCCCTTTCCCTACTCGTAATGCATGACTTCTTGTTTCCTGTAGAACGTCCCCCGTCGACAATATGCACTTAGAGAATTTCAGCTTCAAAACGCATGACTACGGCGTGTTCAACAAGAATATGTGAACACCAATCCTTCTAGACGAGGTTTTATACCCTTGGCGATTCTGATTGCTATTGATGAGCCTCACACCCACTGACGACGGCACTGAGGAACGCTCGGATGACGGTGATGAGCCCCTCGTGCCCGAAGGTGTTCTCCGAGGCATTGACGACATTGAGGGGGGGAATACGGCGAGTAAGGAAGATATTGAATCTCTTCTAAAGTTCTAACCCGCCCCGTTCGTCGTCGTGAGTCGAGTACCGCTAACGGACGAAGAAACTCGTGTGATTTTTGCTGGCGAGGCAGCCGAGAATTTCGGGGCGCTTGAGGGGAGTGAACAGAGAGATGTTCTTAACCGACTGGTAAATATCCTTGAGAGCGATGTGATTCCGAGCTCCTTGGTTTACGAGTGGATCGGTAACCTTGATATCTACACTGTCGGTGACCAAATCAGGCTATATACGAAGGTTGTTGATGAAATTCCTCAGGGGAATTCCGAGTACCACGTCATCTACCTCTTCTATATCGATGACGACCACGATTATGAGAACAAGACACTAGCGACATACAGTCCGCGGGCGGAGGCAAAAGCAGAGCGCGTTACATCGCTCAGAACAATCTCTGATGTTGAGGAGTATCTGGAAGAACAGAATGCGTTAGACGCGGATGATCTCCGGGATATGCGGTAAGTGACGGTCGAAAACAGTCCGGAACTATCGCCGTCGGCTGCTCTCCGTCGTGGCGTAAGGACGAGATCGCCTTCGAACTTCGAGACTATCGGTACGTACCCGTGTACATACCCCGGTGCACGAGTGACTATCTGACTTCTAGTGTCGTTTTGAACTCACCAGCATCCGGTCCTACGCACTTCCTGTGGCAGCGGAATCAAGTCCGGCAGGTCATCCCTGTGCCCACGTGACTGCGAGGACCGCATCTCGAAGCGAACTGAGTCTCCGCTCGACGACATCTAGCGGATGTGAGTCGATGAACTGCGCTGGTTCGTGCGCGACGGGTGTCGCGCCGTCGTTCACAGCGGAGCAGCGCGGAAGCCCACCCCTTCAGGGGTGGGTCGCTGACGAACGCGGGCAAGTTGTCCTCGCCCAGGGGATCCACGTCGGGGCCCTGGTCGAAGACGTACTTGACGCCGAGTCCGCGCGCGCCGATGTACTTCTTCGCGCCCTCCTCGTCGATACCCTCGTATTGTACGTCGCCCGCGCTCAAATCAACGCGCGCGACATGATCTCTGTTTACGCGATACTGGAGTTTAATGATCTAATTATTATACATATTATATAAATAAATTATATTTAGTTGAATAGAATAAACAATACTATTATATGGGGAACCTGTGATAAAACGGTGTATGGTAACTAGCCACAACCTTGCTGATTACGACACGGCGCGCGACGAGTTCTCGTGGGACGACATCTACGCTGAGGCGGACTGGGACGCACCGTCCGAACTGAACATCGGACACGAGGTCGCCGACCGCCACGCGACCGACCGAGGACAGGTCGCGCTCTATCAGGTCGGGACCGACGGGGAACTGACGACGATGACCTTCTGGGAACTCGCCGACCGGTCGAGCCAGTTCGCCCACGTCCTTGAGGATCTCGGCGTCGAGCAGGGCGACCGGGTCTTCTCGTACATGCCCCGGATCCCCGAACACTACGTGGCGCTAGTCGGGACGCTCAAACACGGCGCCGTCTGGGGAAGCGTCAACGAACGGTTCGGTCCCGACGGAATCTCTTACCGCCTGGACGACTGCGACGCCAAGGTCCTCGTCACTACGACGGACAATCGTGATACGGTCGAAGACGCACTGGACGACGCGCCGTCGGTCGAACATGTGATCACCGTCGACCGTGGCGGTGGCGCACCCACCGACGACGTGGTCTTCAACACCGCGCTGGACGAGGCAAGTACAGAGTACGAGGTAGCCGAGACTGCCGGCGAAGACGACGCCTTGCTGTACTACACGTCCGGGACGACCGGGCTCGCAAAGGGTGTCCTTCACAAACAACGCTGGGTGGCCGGCGTTGCGGCAACTCAGAAGTACGCCGTCGACCTCCAAGGCGGTGACCTCTACTGGTCGACCGGCGACCTGGGCTGGCTAACGGGTGCGATCAACACGCTCGGAGCATGGTTCTGGGGTACCTCGCTTTTCACTTACGAGGGCGAGTTCGATCCCGAGGAGTGGGCCGACCTGCTTGACGAGTACCCGATCAACGTTCTGTTCTCAGTCCCGACGGCCTACCGGATGCTCCGAGAAAACGAGGCGGTCCTCGACGACGTTGATCTGGACCTCCGACACGCGCTCTCGATCGGCGAACCGCTCAGTGCCGGCGTCGTCGAGTGGGGTGAAGACGAACTCGGCGTCACCATCCTCGATACGTACGGGCAGACCGAGACCGGCAACATGATCATCAACAACTACCCGACGATGGAACTCCGGCCCGGCTCGATGGGCAAACCACTGCCCGGCATCGAGGCCGACATCGTCGACCCCGAGACGGGCGAGGTCATGGAGCCCGGCGAGACCGGCGAGATCGCCCAGCGTGGCGACTACCCGTGTTTCTTCGCCGAATTCTGGAACAAACCCGAGAAGACCATGAAAGCCTTCGTTGACGGGCCCGACGGCGAGTGGTACCTTTCAGGGGACCTCGCACACAAGGACGAGGACGGCTACTTCTGGTTCGAGGGGCGGGCCGACGACGTGATCCTCTCGTCGGGCTACCGGATCGGCCCCTTCGAGGTCGAGAGTTCGCTGGGCGAACACGACGCCGTCGCGGAGGCAGCTGTCGTCCCCAAACCCCACGATGAACGAGGGAACATCGTCAAGGCCTACGTCGTGCCGAGCGAGAGCGCTGAGCCGTCCGAGAGTCTCAGGGAGGACATCCAGACCTACGTGAAAGAGGAGCTCTCGGCCCACGAGTACCCGCGCGAAATCGAATTCCGCGAGGAGTTGCCCAAAACGGTCACGGGCAAGATCCGCCGGACGGAACTCCAGGACGAGGCCGAGGAAGAAGCGGACGTCGAGGCCTGACGAGCGGCGGCGAGGGACCATTCACCAATGAACTTCGATTCCACGGTAGAACGTTCGATGATTCGGTCGACCGCGGCGGACGTGGCGGCCGAGTACGGACCGGAGTACTGGCGCGAGAAAGAGGAGGCCGGGGAGTTCGCCCAGGGGTTCTGGGACGAACTGGCGGAGGCCGGCTTCCACGGCCTGCTGGTCCCCGAGGAGTACGAGGGGGCCGGCATGGGAATGCAGGAGATGGGACTGGCCATGGAGACCCTCTGTGCCGAGGGCTGTGGCATGGCCGGCACCTGGTACTTGGTGCTGACCGCGGGGATGGCTGCCGTCGGCATTCGCGAGAACGGCACCGAGGAACAGAAGGAGACCTACCTGCCCGACATCGCCAACGGCGAGCGCAACTTCTCGATCGGCATCACTGAACCTGAGGCCGGGACGAACACACTGAACGTCGCGACCCGCGCCGAGAAGGATGGCGACGAGTACGTTCTCAACGGACAGAAAGCGTGGACCACGTTCTCGGACCGGGCCGACAACATGATCCTCGTCACGCGCACGACGCCACGTGAGGACGTGGACCGCGGCACCGACGGGATCAGCTTGTTCATCGTCGACATAGACGACCCCGGGATCGACGTCGCGCCCATCGACAAACACGGCATCAACTACTCGAAGTCCTGTGAGGTCTTCATCGAGGACGTCCGCGTCCCCGAGGAGAACCTACTGGGCGAGGCAGACGAGGGGTGGTGGGCACTGGTTGACATGCTGAACCCGGAACGAATCGGCTTCTCGGCCGCAGGAACTGGCATCGGCAAACTGGCCGCGGACACCGCCATCGAGTACGCCAACGACCGGGAGGTGTTCGACGCACCGATCGGCAGCCACCAGGCCGTATCGTTCCCGATCACGCAGGCCTACGCGCGCATGGAGACGGCGGCGCTGATGCGTGAAAAGGCGTCCTGGCTCTACGACCAGGGCGAGGAGTGTGGCTACGGGACCAACGTGGCGAAGGCCACAGCCGTCAGCGCCGGCATCGAGGCGGGCAGTCGATGCAGGCTTTCGGTGGCTGGGGGTACGCCAAGGAGTACGACGTTGAGCGGTGGTGGCGCGAGATTAACCTCACGCGTCTGGCCCCGGTCTCCCAGCAGATGGCGTACAACCACATCAGTCAGCAACTCGGCTTCCCCAAGTCCTACTAATGTTCGAGAAAGTTCTTGTCGCCAATCGCGGCGAAATCGCGGTCCGCGTGATGGCGGCATGCGAAGAGTTAGGTATCGAGACGGTCGCCGTCTACAGCGACGCCGACCGGTCGGCCGGTCACGTTGACTACGCCGACGAGGCGTACAACGTCGGCCCGGCACCCGCGAGCGAGTCGTACCTCGATCAGGCAGAGATTGTCGACGTCGCCCAGCGGGCCGAAGCCGACGCAATCCACCCCGGCTACGGCTTCCTCGCGGAAAACGCTGAGTTCGCTGCGCGGGTCAACGCCGCCGACGGTATCACGTGGGTCGGCCCGCCCAGCGATGCGATGGAGACTCTGGGAGAGAAGACGAAAGCCCGCACCGTCATGCAGGAGGCCGCGGCGTCCCGATCCTGCAGTCGCTCGTGCTCGACCATCTCCTCCTGCACGACGGGCCCGCCTTCTGGGTCGACGCAAACGGACACGCGACGACGACGACACTCGCTCAGATCGCGCCCAGTCAACGATTGCTCGATCGAATCCACGTCGCACGCGGATTTACCGCGTACCAGCACTACGGCGCGGTCTGTGATCTCCCGACGGCAGTGAACAAGTCGATCCAGTGTAGTCTCCTGCGTGTGGGTGCTTTCCCCAGCGAAGATTCACCGCGTTCCTATCCGTGTAATGGAACTTGTAATCATCTTGGGTCGTCCACTGGATGTCAATCCGGGCCTCGTCGGCCGCACATAGCCCATCGGCAAGCGTGACTTCAAGGACGGATGGATGGAGATAGTCGTCGAGTTCGGCTGTCGCAAGGGGTTCCATCTCCTCAACGACATCACGAATCGTCAGCAGCGCCGGACGATCCGTAGCCCCACGAAGAGTATGGGGTTCCGCTTGGGCAGGAGAATCCTGCATTGCTCAGGCAGGGACGCTGTCGTCGGTCGAGCGATGGTCGCTGTCGACGAACTTCTCGGCGTTGCCGATCGAGAGGGCAGCGTTCGCGAATGCGAGATTCCGACGGAGCGTCTTCCACTCACGAATCGTCGCTGGATCAATCTCGTCCTGTGGGGATCCGGACTCGGCGAGAGCCTGATTCGTCTGGTTGACAGCCAACTCTTCGGGTGAGTCGACCCCGAATTCGGACCGGTACTCGGTGAGCTGCTCACGCATCTCCTGGATTCGCGCGACGAGTTCGTCAGTCGAGACGTTGTCAAGGATGTCGGCAGCCTGTTCGACGACGAGCGATTCGGGCGAGCGGTGATAGAGTGTGCTACCGTGCTCGCCAGGAGTCGTCTCGACAAATCCTTCATCCGCGAGTGTGTTCAGGTGCTTTCGAGCGGTCTTCGGAGTGGTCCGTGCATCGTCAGCTACCGCATCGGCTGAAACAGGACTGTACGTATGTGAAACGACGTGTCGAATGCGTTCGTAGGGCGTCGTTTCAGATTCCCATTCCTCTCCGACCGCCTCATTGACATCTGCAAACTCCTCTGGTGGGCTTTGGTCGTTCATGTGGAAACGCACGGTTTAGAGTAGTATAGTTCTTTGGTAAAGTTCTATATCCCTCTATCAGGAGAGGGAAGACCACCGGCAGAACCAGTCGGGCGAGCTCCGAAATCGTTCCTGAAGTAAGAGAAGACAAACAAGAGGCCAAAAAATGCCAGAAGGCATCCGTGAGACTCATACGGTGAAATTCGGAGACAACACGCCATAGCTTATCGACGACGGTCGCGTCCTGGAGTGGGAAGCAACCGCTGACGGCGCCGTCCCGACGGAACGGGATGACGTCGGTGTCGGCCACCCCCCGTGTGCGAGATGATTTCCGTGATCGGGGGACAACCCCGTGTGAGAGGTGAATCAGGTGATAGGTTTGGGGGCGACACCCCGTGTGCGAAATGAAACTGCCGTCGGAGACCACCGCCTCCGAAGACGGCTCCGCCGATCACTTGCCAGCGAGGAAATCGTCGACCTGTGTGTTGACCACGGACTCGAGGAGATCCTCCTCGTGATCGGCTTCGTCGAGCCGAATGTCGGTCCGGAGCGTCCCGGCGACGACCTCGGGGTCGTCGACGAACGTGTACTCCTTGTGGACGCCGCTCCCGTAGCCGCGGCCCCGTTTCTCCGACGTCACGAAGTTGTAGGTCTCGGCCTCGCTCATATACCGCAGGTAGGAGTCCCGTGACTTCTCGTCGGCATCCAGCACGTCGGTCAGGTACTGGTAGACGCGATACGCGACAGTGCTGGGGACGGCGTTCAAACTTCGTTTCGCGTACACCGGGACGATCGCGGTCGCGTACAGTGAGAGCTTCTTCTGCGTCGAGAGCCCCTGCATCTGCGTCAGCGTGCGGTCGCGTTCGGCCTCCTCCTGTGCATCCCGAACGTGTGCTTCGCACACAGTGTCCTCACCCCGCCGATCCGCGATCTCGCCCGCTTTCCGGAACAGGTCGATCGCTTTCCGCGCGTCGCCATGGTCCTGTGCAGCGAACGCCGAGCTGAGCGGGATGATGCCGTCCTCGAGCACGCCGTCCTGGTAGGCGTCGCGTCGGCGATCGAGGATCGACTGGAGCTGGTTCGCGTCGTAGTCGGGGAACACCACGTCCTGCGGGTTGAACGAACTCTCCGCTCGGCCGTCGAGCTCCTCCATGAATCGCGGGTCGTTCGTGAGTGCAGCGACGGAGATCTGCACGTCGATACGGCCGAGCTGTGAGGCACGCGAGAGCTGATAGAGGAGTTTCGAGTACGCCGGCTCGTCGTTCGGATCTCGCTGCCGCCCCACCAGAAGGTCGACTTCGTCGAGGATGACGATGACCGAGTCGAAGTCGTCGTTCAGGATCTCGTAGAAGCGGTTGAGCTTCTGATCGGTGGACACCCCGCTCTGGGGAACGCCGACATCGACGCCGGCCTCGTCGGCGGCGTTTCTCGCGAGCCGGTAGACGGCACGGTCGTGGGACTTGATCGTCTGGCAGTTGATCTTGATCACGCCGTAACGGTCGCCTTGGGACTTCGCGAGCTCCAGCACCTGCTGACAGACGGCGTTGATAATCAGCGACTTCCCCGTTCCGGACGGCCCGTACAGCAGCATGTTCGGTGGGCGGTTCCCCTGGAGTGCCGGACGAAGGTAGGTGATGATGTCCTCGAGCTGTTCGTCACGGCCGACGATGCGATCTTCGTCGATGACGGCGTCGGGATCGAGAAGCCCCTTGTCTCGAAACACGGAGTTCTGCCCCCCCTCCTGTAGGCGGCCTTTGATCGACTGGGAGAGGGTCTGTTGATCGTCGCCGTCGGGCATGGTAGCGGCCAAACGTCGGAGCTATAAATAGGTATGGTTACCGTGTGCGAGGTTAAATCCGGGTAATTCAGGAGGTACAGGCCATATTGAGTGGGGAGATGAGGAATTTTCGAACACCGTGGGCGAGATCAATTGGGCGACCCACCCTCCCCGTGTGCGATATGAAATCACCGAGTGGCCGTCAGCGAGTGAACGTACGCGATCGTCGACGAAATCGTTCGTGCGCCGTGCTCGATACGCCACAGTCGAAGGGCGGTGACCCTCACACCCCGTGTGCGATATGAAATCAGCGAGAAGGTGGAGGCTCGAAGATAGGGAAATGGACCCGAGAACAGTCGATCGAACGGCTGGGGACGACGATACTGGGTCGAACAGCGTCACTACACGAACTGGAGGCTGGCTGACTGAGTCGATCGTGTTACGAAACAGACTGTTTCGTTTCGATCGACTGTGGAGAGGCTACGGACACAGTTACCATACCACTCAGATAAAACTTCCTTTCGGACAGTACATATCGGGATTCCGGCCTTTCATCCCGATTTTCCTCCGATATCGAGTGTTTTCGGCTGCTAACCGTCAGTCCCGCCGCACACCCCTCCCACCTTCTTCCCGATTTCATTTCGCACACGGGGTGTGGGGGTTCTCGTCCACCCACCACGACAAGCAGTCGGCCGCCACGGCGAGCGATCAAATCTGATCCAGCGCCCACGAGGCGCGCTCCCTGACGGCCGGATCGTCGTCTTCAGCCGCGCGCGCCGCGAGCGCCGATCTCGCTTCCGCGGCGCCGAGGTGGCCGAGCGCCCAGCAGGCGTTCTCCCGGACGAGTGCGCTCTCCGCGTCGAGCAGGGCCACGAACGTCGGCGTCAGGTGGGCAACCGAATCGGGGAAGTCCTCCGCGACCCGGCTGAGTGCGCCGCTGGCGTTGACGCGGGCGAACTCGTCGTCTTCGGACAGCAGCGGTGCGATCTTCTCGGTGTACGGCTCGACGACGTCGGTGTGGACGAGGGCGACGTCACCGATCACGCCGATCGCGTTGTTGCGGAGTTTCCCGTTCTCCGTGTCGAGGAGTGCGATCAGCTCGTCGACGAGATCCACCCCCACGCTGGGGTATTCCCCGACGACACGCCCGAGGCCCGCAGTGGCGTTCAGCCGGATCTGATCGGCGACCGCGTCGTCGACCGCCGTCTCGGCCAGCGTCGACACCACGGGTTTCACCTCGTCCGGGTAGGCGTCCGCGACGCGGGACAGCGCGAACACCGCGTACCGTGCGTCGTCGAGGTCGTCCCCGATAACCGCTGCGAGCGACGGGACGGCGTCGACAGCGTCCGCGGGGTGGTCGGCCGCGATCTCGGCCATGCAGCGCGCCGCTCGCCCGCGAACCCGATCGTTCGACGACGCCAGCGCGGTGCTGATCTCGTCGGTCAGGGGGGCGATCGCCGCCGCGTCGTGCCGGCCGAGGTGGTACAGCGTCGCCAGCACCCCGACCTGTACCTGCGGATCAGCGTCGCCGAGCAGCGAGCGGAGGATCGGGATCGCCGGCATGCAGTCCGCGGGTCGAACCCTCGCGACCTGCCGGAGCGCGTCGAGTGCGGCACGGTCCCGTGTGTCGCCGCCAGCGCTCGTGTCGTCGTGGGCAGTATCGAGCAGCGCGAGGATCGAAGGAACGCGCACTGCCTCGGGGTTCACACTCGCCAGCCGACGGAGCCCGACGGCGGTCTCCTCGGGCGTTTCCGCACTCCCCGTGTACAGTTCGACGGGTGGCTCCGCGATCGAGAGCATCCCGATGTCGTCGATCCGGACCGTGAAGGCGTCCTGCGCCGGCGAGACCGGCGTACACTCGGCGGCGGGGGCAGCCGACGGGCGGTCGACCGACCGCTGAACGACCGACAGATCGTGGAGGAGTTCGGTCCGTTCCGTTCCGTCCTCGGCGTACGTCAGTTCGAACCCCGGCGCGTCCGAGTGCTCCTCCAGGAACGACGAGAGGTGCGACGCGTCGGTGGGCATGATCCCTGCACTCGACGGTCGGCTCTCGTCGGGCCCCTGCGATCGACCACCGTCGGGCCGCGGCTCTCGCGCCCACGGGAGCTCCGGGTGGACGTCGCCGGCTTCGACGGCGGGGACGAACTCCCACGCGTGGTAGTGTTCCCAGCTATCGACGTCGCTCAGG
The DNA here is from genome assembly GCF_002025255.2 of Halolamina sp. CBA1230. Lineage (GTDB taxonomy): Archaea > Halobacteriota > Halobacteria > Halobacteriales > Haloferacaceae > Halolamina. Next base: position 50,784 of record NZ_CP054588.1, on the reverse strand, counting down.
TCGAGATCGTCGACGACGACGTACCCCTCGGCGTCGGGGTGGAGGTCGGCGATCAACGCGAGCCGTTCACGGCGCTCGGGGAACCGTTCGTACCGACCGTCCGGCTGTTTCTCCCCCAGCCACTCGTCCCATTCGTCCGAATGTCGCCCGACGACGTCGACGACACCCGGGATCGCCGCCTCCTCGGCGAGCGACTGGTTCCCGATCGCGTACACGGCGTGTGGCGTCTCGTGAGCGAGGTGGCGGACCCACTCCAGCGGCACCGCCTCGCGGTTGGGGTGGGGGTTGACGTCGACGGTCCAGTCGCGGTCGAACGCGAACACCAGCATCAGGCCACCTCGACGAGCCGGTCGGCGAGCGACCATAGCTCCGCCGTCTCCTCGATCGCGGCCAGCCAGCGGTCGGGGAGTTCGTCCGCCCCGAACCGCGCACCCGCGACGGCGCCGGCGATCGCCCCGATGGTGTCCGTGTCGCCGCCGCGGTTGACGGCCGTCGCGATCGCCTCCTCGGCCGACTCCGCACGCAGCCCGTCGTGGAGTGCCGTCTGCAGCGAGTGCACGACGTAGCCGGAGGTTTTCAGCGACCCCGACGGCTCACCGCGCGCGATGGGCCGGAGCGCGCCGTCGAGTTCGTCGGGGACGGCCGGGCGGAGAGTTTCCAGCGCGTTCTGTAGCGGTCGATCGACATCCTGGAGCAGACCGGCGATCGTGAGGTTCAGCACTGCACACCCCTCCGTACAGCGCGGGTCGGCGTGCGTGATCCGCGAGGAGTCCCGGCTCACTGCGGCCAGTTCTTCGGGGCTCTCCGCGAACGCGACGGCGAGCGGCGGACACCGCATCACGCTCCCGTTCCCGGCGTTCTGCCCCTCAGGACTCGACTCCCAGACCGCCCGCCCTGCCTCGTCCCACGGCTCACCGCTCTCGAGGCGGCTGAGCGCCCGCCGCGTCATCACGCCGATGTCGAACGGGTTGGTGTTGTACCACGCCACGAACCGGTCGGCGACGTCCGCGGGATCGAACGCCTGCTCGTCGACGACGCTTCGGGCGATACACAGCGCTTGCGCCGTGTCGTCGGTGATCGTCCCCGCCGGCTGGTTCCACGTTCCGTGCCCGACCATCTCGGTGAGTCGACCGTGTGCAGCAGTGATCTCGTCGGCGGCGGAGAACTCGACCGGTCGCCCGAGCGCGTCGCCACACGCCAGCCCCAACAGCACGCCGCTCGCCCGATCCGGATCCATGGCTGTCTCGTTAGCCGGCCGCGAGGAAAGTGTGTGGGTCATACATCGTCCCGCCCCGCTAGCGGCGCCGTTGGGAGAACGGCAGCTTACGGAAGAACGAGGAGAAAGCTCCGCCCATCAGGGCGGGGATGAATCCGACACTACCCTTCACAGTCCACCGTTCGATGGAACGGCAGGATCTTCCACGCTGAGTATTCCGTACTTTCATGTATATTTGCCTACATAGATTATGTATGGCGAAACAGGTCGTCACACGCACCTACACTGCTTCCATTCGGAATCAGCCACAAGTGTCAGACGACCTCGATTCGCTTGGGTTCGCCGCATCGAAACTCTGGAACGTCGGACGGTGGGTCTGCGACCGCGTGTGGAGCGAAATCGGCCACATCCCCAGTCACAACGAACTCACCGCGTACCTCAAGTCACACGAACGCTATGATGACCTGCATTCTCAGTCAAGTCAGCGAGTCCTTCAAGAACTCGCTGAGGCGTTCACCGGCTGGTACGGTAAACGACGCAACGGAGACACGAGAGCAAACCCACCGAAGTACCGCAAACACGGCGACGACCACCCCCGAAGCACGGTTACGTTCAAAGCTGCTGGCTTCAAACTCGACACCGAGTACAACCGCGTCCGACTCAGCAAAGGCTCGAACCTCAAGGAGTATTGGTCGGACTTCATCCTCTGTGAGTATCAGACTCGGCCCGACGTTGACTTCTCCACCGTGGAGAGCGTCCAACAGGTTCGAGCGGTCTGGGCTGGTGACGAGTGGGAGTTGCACTTCGTGTGCAAGGTCGAAATCGAGGTTTCTGAAGCACCGGGTGAGAAGACGGTGGGTGTTGATCTCGGCATCAACAACTTCGCCGCACTCGCCTACGAAGATGGCCACAGCGAACTGTATCCGCTCAACTGCCTGAAGCAGGACGACTACTACTTCAGCAAACGCATCGCTCGCTGTGATGACTCGGACTCCGAGCAGGCCACACGGTTGAACCAGAAGAAATCGGCCCGCCGCACCCACTACTTCCACACCCTCTCAAAACACATCATCCGGCGGTGTGTTGACGAAGAAGTTGGGACGATTGTGGTTGGCGACCTCTCCGGTATCCGCGAAGACGAGGAGAACAGCGAGTCGAAGAACTGGGGTAAGCACGGAAACCTCGACCTGCACTCGTGGGCGTTCGACCGCTTCACTGACCTCCTCGAATACAAGGCTGAGATGGAGGGCATCACAGTCGAACAGGTATCCGAACGGGATACATCGAAGTCGTGTTCGTGCTGTGGGCGCAAGCAGAAATCGAACCGTGTTGAACGCGGGTTGTACGTCTGTGATGAGTGTGGGACGGTGGCGAACGCGGATGTGAACGGTGCTGAGAACATTCGGCAGAAAGTATCTCCGAGTCCGTCACAGGATAGGAGTAACGGCTGGTTGGCACAGCCATCGACGTTCTTGTTTGACAAGGAAACTGGTGCGTTCGCACCTCAAGAACAGGTCACGTCGTAAACCACAATATCCCAACGGCGGTCGGGAATCCTCGCGCTTCAGCGCGGGGAGGATGTCAAATTGGACGTACCCCCGTCCCCCGGACAACTCGATGTGCTACTGTTCGGTCTGTGAGATCAGCCATCCGACAACGCGGATCGACGACTGTTTCGAGCGCCGACAAACGGATCCGTGAACAGCAACTCCAGAGTCCCTCAGCGGACCCACGGGCCCCTCCGTCCGTAACAGGCCTCCCGTAACAGACCTCCGAACGATGATGCAGCATGCGCGGACCCCTTGAGTCGACAGATGATGTGTCGACCCCGTGACGAACTAGCCCAGTCCAACCTGATCGAACAGGTCGATGCTGACTGGCAGGTCGTCGACGCCACGCTGGCGGCACCGCTGCGAGAAGCAACACCGGTTTTAACCAACTCATCTGATCATCGCTCTTATTATTAGTTAACAGATCACTCACATCGTCGCGGAACGCTCGCTTCTGAGGGCCAACTCGTCGAGCCGATTGGCGATCTCGTCGAGAACGGCCTTGCCGGTCGGCGGTAGGTACTCAAGTCGGAATATCGGTTGTGCATCGTTAGCTCAGAGCTTCTGGCGGTATCGCATTACACGCGCCTACTCTTCGAGGAGATTCGGCCGCCTCATCGACGAGCCCCGCCGGCACGGCCAGATAGAGGGTCGAAAGCATTTTCGTCGCCAGGAACTGCCGCAACTGCCGAATTTCCGTGAGCGCGAGAGCGGTTTCAGCTGAGTGCCGTGGGTTGACCGGAGAGCCGATACTCAGGAGGCCACCGACGCGTCAGGAATAGGGATTGAAGATCCGGAGCACTCGGTCGGGATCATCCCGCTCGAGGTTGGTGAGGAAGTCCTGAGTCTTGTCGACCAGGTCAGCTTTGGTCTCGAAACCTACTGCATCGATTCCGTATGTGAACGGGACTTCATCGATGCTCGCGCTGGAAAATGACTCTGTATCAAAAACCCTGAAGCGCTCCCGCGGCTTTCGGATGGGCTCATCGTTCCCTTTTCGGAGATGGAATTCCCCGAGTATGGCACCGATCTCTGAGCCGACACCCGTTGTCAGACCTGCATCTGAAAAGATAAACATAACCGCATCACTTACTGCAGCGAAGGCGATCGATTGATCGAGAACAGACATCGACTCTTCCCCATCATCTGCCTCCGTGTCGGTCGGGATATCGACGTCAGTGGCAAGAAACGCGTGAACACCGAGCTCCTTACGAAGTGATTCACAGAAGTCTTCAAGCGCCATTTGAAAGCTCCCACGGCCATCTGCCGTGACGTGCTTTGATTGATCAAACAGCGGATCATCCATAAACGCTGACTGAAGCTCATCTCCGTCGGGATAGGCGTATTCTGCGTCAAATGCGGTATAGGGTCCCATCACGAATACGTAGAACTCATCATCAAGCACTGGTTCAGGTGGTTCGGGGATATCTCGCCTGACATGTGAGAAGACGGGCTCCCCAGCATAGGTGAATCCATAGTCGCGTTCAGTCATACGAGTCTCTCCTTGTGAGAATCCAAACAGATGGTGACAGAAAAAAGCACCAGAACCCGCAGAGATGCCGAAAGTAATTCATTAGCTAACTCTGTGAACAACCGTTAACCTAATCAGGCAGGCCGACAAACCCTCACCTGTTCGCATGAGCGCAAGAGAATCAAATCTATTCAGTGAATTGGATGATGGTGATGTGGTCCAATATGTTGAGAAGCGAGTATTCGGTGGGAAAATTGACTCGCTAAAGGCACATATCGATCGAAAAAAGGCGCTCGCAGAGCCGACGCGATACAGTATTCTGTACTTGCTGTATGAATACGGGCAGGTATCGAGAGCACGTCTTGCCACGGAAACCGGGCGAGACAGTAACGACTTGCAGCACCATCTGAACGATCTGCTTGAGACGAATCTTATCGCCAAAATCCCAGCCCCGGAAGATGCCGACGGTCGAAAAACCTACTACCGTATCACGACCCTCGGGAAACAGGAAATCGCGAGCGATATCGAGCATGTGGTCGGTGGTCAAGAACATGAGAACCGTTTCGAGATGCTCGCTGATCCCGAACTAAACGAGACGATGCCGGAAAGTGGAGATCGACGACGGGTAATTGTCGTAAGTGGAGAGGATGTCGAATCACTCGATGAACATCGGAATGGATTGCGGGAAAAACGGCGGGAGTTCCAGCGAATAGCTGGTCAGGAGTGACTTGAAGCGATGACTACCACCATCGGACTCATATTCGACTTCGACGACACACTCGCTCCTGATTCAACAACACAACTGCTTGAGGAACACGGAGTAGACCCAGAGGAATTCTGGTTCACAGAGTTTCAATCCCGTATCTCGGAGGGGTATGACCCAACGGTCGCATACCTCTCGCTTTTGCTCGAAAAGGTCGGGCCAGACCAACCGCTTGGCGAACTTACGAAAGGAGACCTCGAAACATTTGGAGGTGGCCTCACGGAGAGCCTCTATCCTGGTCTGCCAGGATTCTTTGATGACATCGATGCAATCGCAAACGAATACGACGACATCTCGATTGAGTACTACGTCCTCTCGGAAGGTCTCGAGTCGATAATCAAAGGGATGGACATCGCAGATCGGTGTGAAGCAGTATACGCCTCACGGGTAGGAACAGACTCTTCGGACGTTATCCAAGACATCCAACGACCGATCTCATTTACAGACAAAACCCGATACCTCTACGAGATCAATAAGGGTATCACCCCGGACGAGACCAGAGAAAACCCGTACGCGCCAAATGCGAAGGTGAACACTGAGGACAGACGAATCCCGTTCGAGAACATGATTTACATCGGGGACGGGATTTCGGACATCCCCTGTTTTTCCCTTGTAAAAGAGAGAGGGGGCAGAGTCTTTGGCGTCGTTGATCGTGATGAAGAGGGTGCGGAGGGATCGGCGAAACAACGCGCAATCCGGGATATCGGCTCACCGCGAAGGGCCGGTAATCTGAACACTCCGCGGTATACGGAAACCGGTCGGCTCGGATCGCTCCTCCGACTGACTATCGAAGGGATGTGTACCGATCGAACGATCGACGAACTTGAAGCGTTGTAAGGCCAGGCCGCGGTCTTCACCCACGGATCATCCCCTACACCTGAACAAGCTCCTGAATCCGCCTATTGACGTGAAGACAATCCCTGAAAACACATCGATAGGGGTGTGTTCTGTCTCCGGTCACGTATCCTGATACACATCGATAGAGGGGTGTCACCGGATTGCCTGAGCACTACTCCCGTCCTCAGGATCCACGGTGGAGACGTTAACCAACACTTTCCACGAAAAACGCGGTGCTGTTGGTTAACCGTGGTCGGCCGAACGTCTTTGCCGCTCGACCTGCTACGTCCACCCATGACTGTCGCCAGCCGAATCGTCCTCTCGTACCCCGAGGAGCTGTCGGAGTGGGGCCGCGACCAGATCGAGACCGACCGCTACCGGAACTACCTGCGCAAGGTCGTCGACCCCGTCGAGGGGGCGGAGTTCGAGGAGTTCGTCGACGTCGGCTGCTGTGGCGACTCGATGGATATCCCGTTCAGGGTGGAGTCGGTCGACGGCGACGAGATCGGCGAGGAAACGAAGGTCGTCTACACCACCCGCGAGGCTGCGATGGAGGGGGGCTGGCTCGTCCAGAGTCAGGCCGGACGGGACGGGCGCTGTCGGACCGACTGAGCCGCCGAAACCGTACCAGCTGCTCCGCGATATCGTTCGTCGGTCGACTGCCCCGCGTGCTCCCTCGCCGTACTCACGCACGACCTCGGCGCCGGCCGACTCCCGAGCGCCAGGATCCGGTAGTGTTCAGATAAGCTGATTCCATGCGAAGGCGAACGCTCGTAACCACCCGTCGGCAGTTTCTCGACTTGCGTTGCCACCCGTGTCTGGCGCCAACTGTTTGACCGATCTGCGACCGCCTGCGATCACGGCGACCACGGCGCGCTCAGAGACAGCGTCTTCGGTCATCAAGCGCCGATACGGGTCCGCTGTCGGGCCGGGCGTCTGGTACCGCCAGTTCCGCGAATTGGTACTTACCGCCGTCGTCTACAACCTTGAACAAGCCACCAAGGAGTGATCGCTACGCCTTCCGCGGATTCAATAGAGCAGATAGAAGAGAAAATATATGTGTTAATAATGTCATTCACACATATGGAGAATACCACTGATGAGCAGGTTTTTGCGGCAGGATATGCATTTGTAGCGATGTCACTCATATTAGGCGCAATTCTTCTTTATGATGCTATGGCTGGAAATCAAACGTCGGGGAGAGTGGTCATCCCATTTAGCATTGGTCAAATTATATTCTGGGGTTATGAATATATAAATATATGATTTATATCGCCACCGGCCGCATCAATCACTAGATGATCGAACGCCAGCTGAGGTGGTGACTATAATGCAGTTTGTCTAAACACTACACCGGGATCCCGGCCTCGGTTTTAAGCGCTGACGGTGTGTGAGGGGACGACGTGAACTCGGAGGCAGACACTGGTGGCCTGTTCGCGCCCGAGCGCGTCGCCGTGATCGGCGCGACGGAGCGCTCGGGCTCGATCGGGGCCGCCATCGTCCGGAACCTCGACGACTTCACGGGCGAGGTCGTCCCCGTGAACCCGAGTCGCGACACCGTGTTCGGGCGGCAGTGCTACCCGGACGTCGCCTCGGTCCCGGGGGAGGTCGACCTCGCGGTGGTCGTGGTACCGCCGTCGATCGCGGTCGACGCCGTCCGGGAGGCCGGCGAGGCGGGGGTGACGAACGTCGTCGTCGTCACGGCGGGGTTCAGCGAGACCGGGCCCGAGGGCGCACAGCGCGAACAGGAGCTCCGCGCCGTCGCCGCGGAGTACGACCTCGCGCTGGTCGGGCCGAACTCGCTGGGCGTGCTCTCGACGCCGGCGAACCTCAACGCCACGTTCGGCCCGTCGAACGCGCTCCCGGGGTCGCTGTCCTTTATGAGCCAGTCCGGCGCGTTCATCACGGCCGTGCTGGACTGGGCGAACGATCAGGGGATCGGGTTCAAGGACGTCGTCTCGCTGGGCAACAAGGCCGTGCTGGACGAGTCGGACTTCCTCGCCCACTGGCAGGACGATCCGGCGACGAACGTGATCCTCGGCTACCTCGAGGGCGTCGAGGACGGCCGCGAGTTCATCGACACGGCCCGCGAGGTGACACGGGACACGCCCGTCGTGGTCGTCAAGTCCGGCCGGACCGAGGCGGGCGCGGAGGCCGCGTCCTCACACACGGGCACGATCGCCGGGAGCGAGGCGGCCTACGAGGCGGCGTTCGAGCAGGCGGGCGTCGTCCGCGCGGAGAACGTCCAGGAGCTGTTCGACTACGCGCGCTCGCTCGACGGCCTGCCGATGCCCGAGTCCGATCGGGTCGGCGTCGTCACGAACGCGGGCGGCCCGGGCGTGATGGCGACCGACGCCGTCGGCGACTCGCGGCTCGGGATGGCGTCGTTCACCGACGGGACGCTCTCAACGCTGGAGGAAACGATGCCGGAGGAGGCGAACATCTACAACCCCGTCGACGTGATCGGCGACGCCGACATCGAGCGGTTCGAGACCGCACTCGACGCCGTACTCGCCGACGAGAACGTCGGCTGTGCGATCGTCATCTCCGCGCCCACGGCGGTCGTTGACTACGAGGAACTGGCGGCGGCGATCGCCGAGCGACAGGCCGACCACGACAAGCCCATCGTCGCGTGCTTGATGGGCGGGCAGCGCGCCGAGCCCGCGGCGGAGATCCTCGGCGAGGCGGGCATCCCGAACTACTTCGATCCGGCCCGGGCCGTGGACAGTCTCGACGCGCTCGCGGTCCAGCGGGACGTGGAGTCGCGGACGTACGAGGCGCCGGCGTCGTTCGACGTCGACGAGGAGCGCGCCCGCGAGATCCTCACCGACGCCGCCGACCGGGGGGCGACGCGGCTCGGCGTGGAGGCGATGGACCTGCTCGACGCGTACGGGCTGCCCACGCCCGACTCGGCGATCGTCGACGACCCCGCGGCCGCCGAGTCGGCGGCCGAATCCATCGCGGGCGACGTAGTGATGAAGATCGTCAGCCCGGACATCCTCCACAAGTCCGACATCGGCGGCGTGGCCGTCGGCGTCGCCCAGGCGGACGTCGCGGACACCTACGAGACGCTCGTCACGCGGGCCCGCAACTACCAGCCGGACGCGACGCTGCTCGGCGTGCAGGTGCAGGAGATGGTCGACACCGAGGCGGGCACGGAGACCATCCTCGGGATGAACCGCGACCCGCAGTTCGGCCCGCTGCTGTTGTTCGGCCTCGGCGGTATCTTCGTGGAAGTGCTGGAGGACACCAGCGTCCGCATCGCGCCCGTCTCCGACCGGGAGGCCGGCGAGATGGTGGACGAACTCGACTCGGCACCGCTGCTCCGCGGGGCTCGCGGCCGGCAGTCGGCCGACGAGGCGGCGATCCGGGAGGCGATCGGGCGGCTGAGCCAACTGGTGACCGACTTCGACGCCATCCTCGAACTCGACGTGAACCCGCTGCTCGCCACCGCCGACGGCGTGCAAGCCCTCGACGTGCGACTGACCATCGACCCAGACCAGCTATGACCTCGCTACTCGTAACCTCGACCGACGAAGGCACCGGCAAAACCGCCGTCGCGCTCGCGCTCGCGCGGCTGGCCGCCGACCGCGGCGCGGCGGTCGGCTACATGAAACCGAAGGGTACCCGCCTGCAGAGCAACGTCGGGAAGACGCTCGACGCCGACCCGATGCTCGCGCGGGAGCTGCTGGATCTCGACGCGGAGATGCACGAGATGGAACCCGTCGTCTACTCCCCGACGTTCGTCAAGGGCGCCATCCGGGGCGAGGAGGACACGGCCGCGCTCCGCGAGCGCGTCCGGGAGGCGTTCGACGGGCTCGCCGAGGGGACGGACACGATGATCCTCGAGGGCGCTGGCGACCCCGACACGGGCGCGGCCATCGACCTCACGGACGCCGACATCGCCGAGCTACTGGACGCCCGCGCGCTGCTCGTCGCCCGGTACGAGGAGCCCCGCGACGTCGACCGGATCCTCACGGCCGCCGAGAACCTCGGTGACCGCTGTCTCGGCGTCGTGTTCAACGCCGTCTCCAGTGCGGCGTACGACGAGGTCGAAACCGAGGTGGTCCCGTTCCTCGAGTCCCGCGGCGTCCCCGTGCTGGGCGTCGTCCCGTGGGCGCGCGAGATGGCCGGCGTCACGGTGGCGGATCTCACGAACGAACTCGGCGCGGAGTCGCTCACCGACGCCGCGACCGACGCCCTGATCGAGCGCGTGCTCGTCGGGGCGATGAGCGGCGAGAGCGCGCTCAGCCACTTCCGCCGGACGAAGGACGCCGCCGTCATCACCGGCGGCGACCGGGCGGACGTGCAAGCTGCGGCGCTTGACGCCCCCGGCGTCAACTGTCTCGTCCTCACCGGCGGACATCGGCCCTCGGGGGCGATCCTCGGCGAGGCCGAACAGCAGGGGATGCCGGTGGTGACCGTCCAGACGGACACGATCACGACGATCGAGCGGATCGAGTCCCTGATCCACGGCGGGCGCGTGCGCGACGCGGCGACCGTCGAGCGGATGCAGGAGCTGCTCCACGCCCACGCCGACGTGGATGCCATCCTGGACTAACTCGTCCCGCGCTACTCCTCGCTCGACTGATCGACGTCCGACCGCCGCCGGACGTCCACCCGGTAGTGCTGGAGGATGTCCCGACCGAGCAGCAGCTGGTAGTCCATGTGGCCGCGGTCCTCCAGCGACGCGGCGACGGTGTGGCGGTCCCCGCCGACGCCGACGACGATGTCGACGACCGGCCGCGCCTTCCCGGATTTCACGCTCCCGGAGCGGACTTTCGTCATCGACTTGATCGGGCCGGCGCCGATCTCCGCCGCCAGCCGCGTGTCGATGCTCGTCCGCGCGGCGCCCGTGTCGGATTTCGCGACGACGCGCTCGGTGCCGCTGGTGCCGGAGACGAGCACGTCCTCCGTGTAGCCGATCGTCGTGGTTTCCTCGGGCTGTCGCTCGGGTTCGGTGCCCACGGTCTCCGGCGTCGAGTCGTCGAGCGCCGTCGCGAGTTCCGCGACGTGGTCGTCGTCCACCTCGCCGCCCGCGGTCTCGATGGCGAGCTTCGCGATGCGTGGCGCCGGGCTCACGCCGGTCGCCTTGAACAGCCCCTTGAATCCGGCAGTCGGGTTGACTTCGAGGAGGTGCCACCCCTCCTCGCCCTCCACGAGATCGATGCCCGCGTAGTCCAGCCCGACGATGTCGGCCGCTTCCAGCGCCATCCCCGCCGCCGCATCGGGAAGGTCGTCGACGGCCTCGACGGAGCCGCCGAGCGCGACGTTCGTCCGCCAGTCGTTCTCCGGCGCGAACCGCCGCATCGTCCCGACGATCTCGCCGTCGACGACGTACACGCGGATGTCCTGGTGGCGGTCGCTGTCCCGTTCGATCAGCTGCTGGAGGAACGCGTACCGCTCGCCGATCCGGGGGTTGACCTGCTCGCCGGCGCCGATCTTCCACGTGCCGCCGCCGTGGGTACCGATCGCGGTCTTGTAGACGACTTCGTCGCCGAACTTCCCTTTCTCCCGGTTCAGCCGGTCGGCGTCGAGCGCGAGCGTCGCGTCCGGCAGGCTGACCTCGGTGTCCACGAGCGCGGTCGCGGTCGCGAACTTGTGAAACGCGGTGAGAACGTTCCGCGGCCGGTTCAGCATCGGCCGAAGGCGGCTCAGCGACAGCGCCAGCCCGAGCAGCTCCGCGGGGTGTTCGGTTTTCGAGAGCAGGAGCCGGTTCGCGATCACGTCGACGTTCGGGTCGAGCGTCGCCGTCCCGTCCTCGATCTCCACACAGAGGTTCTCCTCCCGCAGCCAGACGCCCGTGTGGCCGAGCGCCTCCACCGCGTTCAGGATCGCTTTCGTCTCCTTGCTGTTGTGGAGGCTGAGTACGCCCACCGAGACAGAGTCGTCCATTGGCGTGGTTTTCGGCCGATAGCGACTAAACCGTGCCGATGAGGCCGGCAGCGTGACACGTCGGTCGCACGGGTCGCTCACCCACTCTCTCGGGCGGCCCTGATTTATACGCCCCCCGCCAAGCGGGCAGCAATGACCGACGGGGCGTTCACGTACAACGGCGGTCGGGTCGATCCGGGGGAGCGCGCGGACGTCCGGTACAGCATCAGCGAGACGTATCTCGGCGACCCCGTCCGTATCCCCGTCTCCATCGTCAACGGGGAGCACGAGGGGCCGACGGTGTTCCTCTCCGCAGCCTCTCACGGCGACGAGCTGAACGGGATCGAGGTCGTGCGCGAGGTCGCCCACGAGTGGGACCACACGAACCTCCACGGAACGCTGGTCTGTCTGCCCGTGCTGAACGTTCCCGGGTTCGTCACCCAGCAGCGCTACCTCCCCGTCTACGACCGCGACCTCAACCGGTCGTTCCCCGGGAACGCCGACTCGACGAGCTCGAAGCGGATGGCCGACGAGATATTCCGGAACTTCGTCGCGCCCTGCGATCTCGGGCTCGACTTCCACACCTCCACCCGCGGCCGCACGAACATGCTCCACGTCCGCGCGGACATGGCCGCCGACGACGTCCCGCGGCTCGCGCGGGCGTTCGGCTCGAACGTGATCATCGACGGCGAGGGGGCGTCGGGGACGCTGCGCCACGAGGCGACGGCCGCCGGCGTTCCCACGGTCACCGTCGAGATGGGGGAGGCCCACCGGTTCCAGCGGCGGCTCATCGATCGGGCGCTGGACGGCGTCGCGAGCGTGCTCGCGGAGTACGGCGTCTACCCGGCCGAGCCCGTGAACCGGCCGGGCTGGCGGACGATCGTCACGAGCGACCAGAAGACGTGGATCCGGGCCGACGACGGCGGCCTCGTGGAGATGCATTACGACCGCGGCGAGCTGGTTCACGAGGGCGACGCCGTCTGTAGCATCTCGAGCCCGTTCAAAACCGACGTCGTCGACGTCGACGCCCCCTTTACGGGCCTGCTCGTCGGGAAACTGGAGAACCCCGTCGTCTACCCCGGGAACCCGCTGATCCATCTCGTGGAGCTGGACGAACCGACGCGGCGCGCCTACGAGCGCGAGCGGACGGGGACGATGCCCGAACGGCCGGGATGAGCAGGCCCCGCCTACGGCCAGGATAAGCGGGGCTCGCCCCCGGCCGGGACGACCGGGGCTCGCGCCGCTCGAACCCGGTGGACGGCCGGGCGCCGGCGCGTCCCCGGATACCCGAAGGGATTTCGTGTCGACGCTCCCAACCCCGCACACCGATGACTCTCCCGATCGACCCGAGCCGGATCGACCCGGACGCCGTCGGCGAAGCAGAGACGACTCTCGAGATGGGCCACGAGGAGGCGATCGAACACGTCCGTGAGGTGTTCACCGACGCCGGGTTCGGGATCCCGGTCGAGTTCTCGCCCTCGGCGATGCTCAACGAGAAGATCGACGCCGACCGCGACCCGTACTACGTGCTCGGCGCCTGCAACCCGGAGATGGCCGACCGCGCGCTCGACGTTACCGACAACGAACTCGGCGCCCTCATGCCGTGTAACGTCGTCGTCTGGGAGGAAGAACCCGGGCGACAGCGCGTCTATCACGTTTCGATCATGCGCATCGCGCGACTGATCGGGATGGCGCCCGACGACGAGGCGATGGCCGACATCGTCGCCGACACCGGCGAACTCGTCGACGAGGCGTTCGCGAACCTCTAGAGATACTCGACGAACGCGTCCATGAGCTTGTTGACCGCACGACGGAAATGTTCCTCCGTCGCCCGTCTCCCGATTCCGAGCTCGTCCCCGATCGCTTCCAGCGTGACGCCCCGGGGGATCTCGAAGTAGCCGTTCCGGTGGGCGGCGAGGAGGACCTCCCGCTGGCGGGCGGTGAGCGTCGGGAGCGCGTCGACGAGCGAGACGAACGGGACCGACCCCTGCAGGCTCGTGAGCTCGCGTTTCGCCTCGACGGTGACGTCGTACTCCTCCGAGAGATCGGCGTAGAGCTGGGCGAGGTTCTCGGGGTCGAGGGCGAGCACCCGTCCGATCTTCCGGCCGCTCTCGTACCGGATCGGCGGGAGGAGGAGGCTGTCGGTCTCGTCGAGATACCGTTCGATCGTGGGCACGTCGACGGGCTGGAGACACCGTTCAGTGATCACGACCAGCTCCTCGGGCCCTCGGAGCGAGTCCCGGACGGGAACGTGCTCGCGGACGCGTTCGAGCATCCGGTCAGGGTCGCCGCCGCGGACGACGAGGAGGTCGCTGTGGTCCGAGCAGTACAGCTCGAGATAGGCGTCGGTGTTCGCGGTCACCGCCGCGAACGGGGCCGAACTCTCGATGCGGAGGGTCGCCTCGTACATACCCCACCTCCCGCGCCGATTCACTTAAAGACACCTCCGTACGGTGGCCGTAGGCCCATTGCGACAGCGCCCCAAACTGTCGCTACTCATGGACGATTCTGCCGACGGCGAGGATCGGATCGGCGAACCGAGCGACCAGTGGCGGTCGTACCAGGGCGCGCCGACCGGCACCGACATCGAGTGTGAGGGGTGGCGACAGGAGGCGGCGCTGCGCCTGCTGAACAACAACCTCGACCCGGAGGTGGCCGAGGACCCGGAGAACCTCGTGGTGTACGGCGGAACCGGCCGCGCAGCGCGCTCCTGGGACGCGTACGACGCGATCCTCGACGAGCTCCGCGAGCTCGGCGACGAGGAGACGCTGCTCGTCCAGTCGGGCAAACCGGTCGGGAAGTTCACCACCCACGAGCGCGCGCCGCGGGTGCTGATCGCGAACTCGAACCTGGTCGGGAAGTGGGACAACTGGGATCACTTCCACGAACTGGAGGCCGAGGGGAAGATCATGTACGGCCAGATGACCGCCGGCTCGTGGGCGTACATCGGGACCCAGGGGATCATCCAGGGGACGTACGAGACGCTGGCCGCCGCGGGCCGCGAACAGTTCGACGGCTCGCTCGAAGGGGAGATCGTCGTGACGGGCGGGCTCGGCGGGATGGGTGGCGCACAGCCGCTCGCCGTGACGATGAACCACGGGGTGTGTATCGCCGCCGAGGTCGACGAGGCCCGGATCGACCGCCGGCTCGACACGGGCTACGTTCAGGAGAAGACCGACGACCTGGACGAGGCCATCGAGGCAGCGACGGCGGCCGCCGAACGCGGCGAGACGTACAGCGTCGGCGTCCACATGAACGCCGCGGACATGCTCGAAGGGATGCTCGAACGCGGGTTCGTCCCCGACATCGTCACGGACCAGACGTCGGCCCACGACGAGCTCGAGGGCTACTACCCGTCCGGCTACACGGTCGAGGAGGCCGACGAACTCCGGCAATCCGACCCCGACGCATACGTCGAGGAGAGCGTCGACACCATGGCCCGCCACGTCGCCGCCATCCTGGAGCTCCAGGACCGCGGCGCCGTCGCGTTCGAGTACGGCAACAACATCCGCGGGCAGGTCGCGGACCACCGCGGGTCGGTGACGACGCCAACCGGAACCGAGCACGACCCGTTCGACTTCCCGGGGTTCGTGCCGGAGTACATCCGGCCGCTGTTCTGCCGGGGGAAGGGGCCGTTCCGCTGGCTCGCGCTGTCGGGCGAGGAGGCCGACATCTACCGGACCGACGAGGCGGTCAAAGAGCTGTTCCCGGAGAAGGAGGCGCTCCACCGCTGGATCGACCTCGCACAGGAGCGCGTCCAGTTTCAAGGGCTCCCCAGTCGGGTGTGCTGGCTCGGCTACGAGACGAGCGAGACGCCGGAGGCGTCTCGAAACGGAGGCGGTGAAACCGCCAGCGACGAGGACGGCCTGACCGAGCGGGCACGGTTCGCGCTGCGGATCAACGAACTCGTGCGGGAGGGGGAGATCGAGGGACCGATCGTCGTGACCCGGGACCACCTCGACGCCGGCAGCGTCGCCAGCCCCAACCGCGAGACCGAGGCGATGAAGGACGGCACCGACGCCGTCGCGGACTGGCCGATCCTGAACGCGCTGTTGAACACCGCCGCGGGCGCGGACATCGTCAGCGTCCACGACGGCGGCGGCGTCGGCATCGGCAACGCCATCCACGCCAACAACCATGTCGTGCTGGACGGCACGGACCTGGCCGCCGAGAAGGCCGAACGCGTGTTCACGACGGACCCGGGGATGGGCGTGATCCGCCACGCCGACGCCGGGTACGAGGAAGCGATGGACGAGGCCGACCGATCGAACGTTCACGTCCCCCTCTCCGACTCATGACCGGATTCACCGAACCCGCCCCCTGGCAGGGTCCGTCGTCGGACCCGAACGACGAGCAGTTCGGCGACATCGTGGCCGAGACCACCGTCGACGCCGCCGGCGAGTATGATGCCGTGCTCGTCGGCGAACCGTACGACGGCGCCGTCATCGGTCGGACGGGGGCTCGTGACGGCCCCGCCGCGATCCGTGACGCCCTCGCCGCGACGAAGACCCACCACTTTACGGCGGGCCCGATCGACAGCGTCGGCGACGTCGGCAACGTCGACGTGGACTGGACGGACTCCGTTTCGGACGTGCAGCGGGCGGTCGAGACGGCAGTCGCACCGCTGCACGACGCCGACACCCTTCCGGTGTTCCTCGGCGGCGACAACTCGACGACGGTGCCGAACGTCGCGTCGCTGCTGTCGAGTGGCTCGGTCGGCGTCGTCAGTCTGGACGCCCATCTCGACTGCCGGGAGCTCCGGGACGGGCCGACGAGCGGGACGCCGTACCGACAGCTGTTCGACCGCGGCCTCGACTCGTTGGCCGTCCTCGGCGCCCGCCACTTCGAGACGAGCACGCGCTACCACGAGTACCTCCGCGAGCAGGGCGGGCAGATCCACCCGGCCTCGGAAGTCGGCGTCGACCCCGGCGGCGTCGCGGCAGCAGCGCTTTCGGAGCTGGCCGACGTCGACACCGTGTACGTGAGCCTCGATATGGACGTGCTGGACGCGGCGGCGGCCCCCGGCGTGAGCGCGCCGACGCCCGGCGGACTCACCTCGCGGGAGCTGTTCGACGCCCTGGGGCGACTCGCGGCCGACGACCGGGTCGCCGGGTTCGAGGTCGTCGAGTGTGCCCCGCCACTGGATAGCGACGGCCGGACGGTGACGACGGCCGCCCGAGCGATCGCGCAGTTCCTCGCGGGGGTGGACCGATGACGGTCGACCTCCTGCTCCACGACGCGGGTGAGGTCCTCGTCGGCCCCGACCAACAACTCGAGGATGCGAGCGTGGTCGTCGACGACGGCGAGGTGGTGGCGACCGGACCGGCGGCGGAGATCGAGCGGCGCTACCCGCGCGAGAACGCGGCACGGACGGTGGACGCCTCGGGACGGGCCGTGATCCCGGGGTTCGTGGACTCGCACACCCACGCGCTGTTCGCCGGCGATCGGTCCGACGAGTTCGCGGCGAAACTGCGCGGGAAGACGTACCAGGAGATCCTGGCCGAGGGTGGCGGTATCCACCGGACCGTCGAGGCGGTCCGCGAGGCCTCGCGGGAGACGCTGCTCGACAACCTCCTCGCCGAACTCGACGTGCTGCTGGCTCACGGGACCACGACGGTCGAGGTGAAGTCCGGCTACGGGCTCGACCTCGACACCGAGCTACTGATGCTCGACGTGATCGACGAGGCCGACGACCGCCACCCGGTCGACGTGGTCGCGACGTTCATGGGCGCCCACGCGGTCCCACGCGAGGTCGACGCGGACGAGTACGTGGATCGCGTTGTCGACGAGTTCCTGCCGGCCGTGGCCGAGCAGGGGATCGCGTCGTTCAACGACGTGTTCTGCGACGAGGGGGCGTTCACCGTCGAGCAGTCCCGGCGCGTCCTCGAAGCCGGCGCGGAGTACGGGCTGACGCCGAAGATCCACGCCGAGGAGCTCGCCCGAACCGGTGCGGCACAACTGGCCGCTGACGTCGGCGCCGCGAGCGCGGACCACCTGCTCATGGCGACGCGGGAGGACGCCGAAGCCCTCTACGAGGCGGGTGTCACACCCGTGTTCCTCCCGGGAACGGCGTTCGGGCTGGACACCGAGTACGCCGACGCAGAAGAGTTCCTCGCGGTCGCCGACGAGATGGGCGTCGACGCGCCGTCGATCGCGATCGCGTCGGACCTCAACCCCAACTGCTACTCACAGAGCATGGGCTTTGCGAGCACGCTCGCCTGCGTCGGGATGAAGCTGGCGCCGCGTGAGGCGCTGGTCGGCGCGACCGCGGGCGGGGCCCGCGCGCTGAACCGCTCGGACGGGCTCGGCACCTTACGGGAGGGCGCGCCAGCGGATCTCGCGGTCGTCGACGCGCCGACCGCGGTGCACGTACCGTACAACTTCGGCGTCAACACCGTCGACACGGTGATCAAGGGAGGGCAAGTCGTCCATGAGTGAGATCGTGCTCGACGGCGCGTCGCTGACGCCGGCCGCGGTGGAAGCTGTCGCGCGGGACGGTGCGGACGTCGATATCGCCGAGTCGGCCCGCGAGCGCCTTCGCGAGTCGCGTGCCCGCGTCGAGGACGTGATGGCGACCGACGAGGCGGTGTACGGGCTGAACACGGGATTCGGCTCGCTCGTCAACGAGCGCATCCCGGACGAGGAGATCCGCTCCCTCCAGACGAACCTCCTCCGCAGCCACGCCTCCGGCGCGGGTCGGTATCTCTCGCCCGAGGAGGTCCGCGCGATGATGGTGGCGCGCGTGAACTCGCTCGTCAAGGGGTACTCGGGCGTCCGGGAGGTCGTCGTCGACCACCTGGTGACGATGCTGAACGAGGGGGTCCACCCCGCCGTCCGTTCGCGGGGGAGCCTCGGCGCGAGCGGCGACCTCGCACCGCTCGCGCACATGTCGCTCGTCCTGCTCGGTGAGGGCAGCGTGCTCGGCGACGACGGCCACGTCGACGGCGCGACGGCGCTGGAGCGCGTGGGGCTGGAGCCGCTCGAACTCGAACCCAAGGAGGGGCTGGCGCTGATCAACGGCACGCAGCTGACCGCGGGCCTCGCGGCGTTGGTCGTCGTCGATGCCGAACGCGTCCTCGAGGCGGCCGACGTGGCCGGGGCGCTGACCACCGAGGTGACGATGGGGACGACCGCGAGCTGTGACGCCGCGATCCAGGAGGTCCGCCCCCACGACGGGCAGCGCGAGACGGCGAAGCGGATCAAACGGCTTACGGCCGACTCCGAGATCGTCGAGTCCCACCGCAACTGTGACCGCGTGCAGGACGCCTACGCCGTCCGGTGTATCCCCCAGGTCCACGGCGCCGTCCGCGACGCGGTCGACCACCTCCGGTCCGCCGTGGAGACGGAGCTGAACAGCGCGACCGACAACCCGCTCGTGTTCGACGCCGACCGGGTCGACAGCCGATCCAGCGGCGGGGAGTCGGCGGCGATCCTGTCGGGCGGCAACTTCCACGGCGAGCCGCTGGCGCTGCGGCTCGACTACGCCGTCAACGCGCTGACCGAACTCGCGGCCATCTCCGAGCGGCGGACGAACCGGATGCTCGACCCGAACCTCCAGGAGGATCACCTGACGCCGTATCTGGCGGACGATCCGGGACATGAGTCCGGGTTCATGATCGCGCAGTACACCGCCGCGTCGCTGGTGAACGAGCTCCGGTCGATGGGGTCGCCGGCGACCGACAACACGCCCGTCAGCGGCGGGCAGGAGGACCACGTCAGCATGAGTGCCCAGAGCGCCCACCACGCGACGACGGCCGTCGAGGATGCGGCGTCGGTCGTCGCGGTCGAACTCCTCGCGGGCAACCGGGCCAGCGCGTTCGTCGACGACTCGCTGGCCCACGGCGCCGGGACGGGGGCCGCGTGCGACCTCCTCAGCGCCGCCGTGCGGTCGTGGGACGGCGACCGACCGCTCGACGACGATATCGAGGTGGTGGCGGATCTCGTTCGGTTCGGCGATCTCGCCGACCACCTCGCCGGGGAGTACCCCACGGAGTGACACGTAGCGAGCGGAAGCCCACCCATTCAGGGGCGGGAGGATGTCAAGCGGGCGGTGAGCACTCACGGATGGGTGTCGCGCCGCTCTCGACGGTGTAGGATGAAGGAGGGGAGGGAAAACCGCTGCCACGGTGAGAGGGAACTCGATCCACACGCAGCGGCTTTCCGGGGGTGGGTCGCGTACCCAGTCAGCGGGAAACCGCTGACGAATGGTCGTTCGGGTGACGGATATTTGGGAGTTACGATGGGTTGGATGGCTGTTTCACTGTCCGCGACCCACTCGTCCCGTTCACACGGATTATTTACGCGCGGTCGTCCGAACACTCAGTGACAATGGCCCCCCTGACACGGCGCGCCCTCCTCGCCGGAGCCGCAGGGCTCACCGCCGCACTCGCCGGCTGCAGTGGTAGTGGCGGCTCCGGCGGATCGACGCGGACAGCCCCACGCGACGGCGACACCGACGGCCCGGCGTCGGGATCGACGGCCGACCCGGCGACGCTCCTCGTCCGCGTGGACGCCGATCGGCCGCCGATCTGGCTCGCGGAGTCGGACAGCGACGACCGACCGACGGAAGCCCAGTTCGAGCGCTGGCGCGACTCCATCGTCGTCGACGGCGACGCCCGCGCCGACCGGATCAGCGTCGCCGACGCCGTCGACGGTGACCGCGTGGCGTCGTTCCTCGCGGCGACGGATTTCGACGCCGAGACGGTGTTCGTCGACCTGGGGGAGGTGCGGGCGTGTTTCGAGCTTGCCCTCTGCCGGATCGGCTGGTCGGCGACAGAAATCTCGACGGATTACGCCCGCCGGAGCCGCCCGTACACGGAGCACTGCGAGGTCGACGAGTGGGTGATCGAGGCCCGGTTCGTCCGGATCCCCGACGCGCTCGACGCCGACGACGTGCACAGCTACTCCTCCTCGATCGGCACCGGCGTCTGCGACCCGCAGCCCGATCACGCCGCGGTGGGCGACGATCAGTCGACCGCCACCGCTGCCGGAACCGGGACGCCCACGAGCGGTTCCGGGGGTGAGCAGTGATGGCGGGGGAGCGCGACGCCACGACAGGCCGGCGTCGGACGACCCGTCGCGGGCTCCTGGCGGTGGCCGGCGCGACTGCACTCGCCGGCTGTACCGGCCTCACCGAGTTCGGGAGCCCCGACCCGACGATCAGCGCGTACGACCTCCGGGAGATCGACCCCGGCGACGATCCGGAGCCGGTGATCCCCGAGTCGGTGCCCGTCGATATCGCCCCCGCGTACTTCGACGCTGCCCGGAACAGAGTCACCTCGCTCCTCGCGGAGCTTCCGACGCCGCTCGGCCCCGAGGAGATCCCGAACGGTCACGTTCGCCGGCACCTCCTCGACGCGGCGACGGCCGCCACGAACGGGCTCGACGACGCACGCGACGCGCCGACTGCGTTCGCGGCGCTCACGTCGCTCCGGCGGGCCCGGTCCGAGGCGCGGTACGCCGCCGCCGGCTGGGCAGTCGCCGACCGGGATCTATCGGCCGACCCTCTCGAACAGGAGTACGAGGAGCTGGTCGCGGCGGCCCAGTCCGCTGGTGACGCCCACGAGTACGTCGGGACCGACCCCGTTCGAGCGGCGCTGGTCCACAGTCGGATCGAAGCCATGCTGGATCGAGCTGCCGAGAGCGAGGAGGTCCGGGGCGACGGGAGTCACCTCCTCTCCGTCGCCGAGTGGGGCGAGACGACCGAATCCGTCCGGGCGCATCTCGACGACGCTCGTCACCTCGACGCGCAGTTCACTGACTCGCTCCCGGCGAACCCCGGGAGCGTCGAGGCGACGCTCACCGAGGCTGCCGAGACGCTGCTCGCGGATATCCGGTCGCGCACGTCCGCGCTCCCGCCGGAGCCGACCGCCGAGGAGTGGGGGATCCCCGAGCGCGCGATCGCCGATCTCCGTCGGGACGCGGCCTACGGAATCACGCGGCTATCGGACGCGGCGGGGCCAGCCAGCGCCGTCGTCGACGCGAACCGCCAGCGCACGCGGTTCCGCGCGCTGGAGCGCCTGCAGGAACGCGTCGACGCCGGCGACGTGCCCGACCCGGAGAGCGCCGAGGCAGTCCGGGAGATCCGGGGGACCGCCTACGACGCGCTGGAGGCGGCGCTCGCGGAGAGTTCGACGCCGGAGCTGACGCGGACGGCCATCACTGGGGTCGCCTGGCGCGTCGCGAACGCCGACTGGGCGATCTCCCAGCACGAGGGGGAGATCAGCCCCTCGCAACTCGACTTGGACGTCACCGACTACGTCGTCGCGACGGCGGTCGGCCGGGCGGCGCCGGCCGTCACCGAACGGACCGTCGAGGCGCTGGAGGGTGTCTGACGAGCGCCGGAGTCACCCGTCGACCGCGTCCCCGACGCGTCGAACGACGGCCGGCGCGGCGGCCGCGAACCGGTTCGCGACGGCGTACCGCGCGTACAGGGAGCGACCGACGTCGTAGACGTCGTCCTCGCGGACGCGTCGGTCGGCGTTCCGGATCGGGTTCGCGACGAGGAGCGCGAGCAGTCGTGCGAGCATCGCTGGCGAGGTGTCGAGGAGCGTTCCGAGCCCGTCGACGGCGGCAGCGCGCTCGGCGGCGATGGGGTCGACCGACTCGGGCACGCCGTACTCGCCGTCCTCGATGGCCGTCCGCGCGGCCTCGAACGCGCGGTCCGCGGCGAGCGTGCGCATCGCGAAGACGACGGCGCCGGCGTCGTGGCCGCCGTCGTGTCGCTCGACGGCCTGCTCCGCGTCCGTCAACCGCCTCCGCGCGAGTTCCTGGAGGAGATCCTCGCCGGCGGTGTCCGTCACGTCACGGTCGAGATCGCTGCCCAGCGCCCCCCAGTCGGGCGGGGTCGTGTGCTCCGCCACGTCGTCGACGAGCGTCGCGGCGACGTCCGCGAAGCGGTCCTCGTAGTCGCGCGGATCGTCGAGCATCGACGTGTAGTGGTCGTAAAGGCGACGCGCGTCCGCGGCGTACGCACGCCCCCACTCGGTGCCCTGCGCGAGTTCGGCGGCGTGCAGGACGGTGTTCTCGTACTCGTAGTGCTCCTGCGGTTCGGTGAGCCGAGCGCCGGTCTGGCCCCACTCGGTGATCCGGAGGTGTTGGGCGAGCGCACCCACGGGGTCGTCGGGCGGACCGACGGGCGAGTGGTCGTCGAGGAACGACGCGGCGGCGCGGTGGTGACGTTCGCGGCGCGTTTCGACGTCCGCCGGGGTGAGCTCCCCCTCGAAGGCGGCGAACCCGGCGCTGGCGAACATCGCCTCCGAGCGCGGGTGTGTGAGGCCGGTGAGCGCGTCGGCGCGTGGCCCGTCGTCGTCCTCGTCCAGCGCAGCCCGTGCGGACTCGGCCTCGGCGGTGAGCCTGCGCCGGACCACCTCGTTCGGGATCCGCGAGGGGTCGACGCCCTCGAGCAGCGACCGAACCCGATCGCGGGCGGCCGCGACGTGTGCGTCGGTCGGCTGTACGGGCAGCGTGGGCGGGATCTCGGGGAGGTCGCCGGGGAGCGCGCCCAGCGCCGACTCGTCGTACTCGACGGCCGGCTCGTCCGACGACCGCAGGGCGCTACAGCCCGCGAGCCCGCCGGCGACTGCGGCGCCGACAGCCGCGAGCGTCGACCGTCTGGTTCGCCGGCTCACGCCGACCCACCCCCGTTCCGGTCGCGTTCGGGAACCGGGTCACAGCTCCCGCCGCTGCCGACGGTGAGGCCGCCGTACTCGTCGCCGGGGAACGGCAGCCGGACGACGCTGGCGGCGTACTCGCGGGCGCGGCGCTCGCAGTCGACGTCGGCGTCGCGAACCACCCGGCAGAAGTCGACGTCCGGATCGCCGTCGGCGTCCCGCCGGACGGCGTTCAACTCCCGCCGGTAGCACTCGCCGATCGACGCCTGGAAGATCAACACGGACTCGTTCGCGTACGCCGTCTCCGCGACGAGTCGGCGGACGGCCGCGACGTTCGTCGCGTCCTCGTCGAACCGGAGCTCCTCGGCGTCCTGCTCGCTCCCGACTGTGTGGGTGGTGAGTGGCTCGGCCGTCGCCGACGTGTCGTCGTCACCAGCGTTCGCCCGCGGGGCGACGATCGGCGGCTCGTCGCCCGATGAGCGGGTCGTTTCGACCGTGTACTCCGTCACGAGCGTGCCGTCGTCCGGTTCGGTTGCCTCGCCTGTTTCGGAGCCGCTACAGCCGGCGAGCAGCGAGGCGATACCGACACCCAACCCCCCGAGGAAGCGCCGCCTCGGGGTTTCGGAGGCTCCAGTGGGGACCATCGCGACTCGACGATGCAGCCAAACCGACAAGAAACCGGTGGTCGTCGGCCCCGCTGCGGCCGTTCGTCGGCCACCGTGACGGAACTCAGTCCTCCGGTAGCGGCCGGGCGAACCAGTAGCCGTACCCGAACGGGACGACGCCGGTGACGAACCCGAACAGGACGGCGAGCGTGCCGAACACGACGCCGAGGACGCCGAGCGCGACGGCGAACGCCGTCCCCGCGAGCAGCGCGGTGCCGACCGAGACGCCGAGGAGCCGGAGCCACTGCCCCCGGGCCGCGAACACGCCCGCGACGACCCCGGCGGCGACGACGAACGCGCTCGCGGGGCCGGTCAGGAACCAACTGGCCGCGCCGCTCTCGAACAGGGCGGCGCCGGCGAGCGCGATCGGGACGGCGAGCGCGGCGCTCGCAGCCGCTCGGCGGGGGGTTAGCGGCCGATCACGGTTCGGATCGCGGTGGCGGAACGCGAGCAGCCCGAGCGCGACCGCGGTGTACCCCCGCCCCACCGGCGTGAGCGCGAACCCGGCGATGAGTGTCGCGAACTGGGTGAGGACCGCGCCCTCGTTCTCGGCCGCGACGGCGTAGTACGTCCCGTCCCCTTCGTACAGGCCGGCGTCGACGGTGAACCCGGTCGCCGACCCCTCCGCGATCGCGGTCCTGACCTCCGGCGGCGCGTCGGCGACCGGACGCGCGACGGCGTCGAACACCGTCTCGGGATCGGTCGGTTCCATCCGGATCGTCGCGTTCGTCGTCTCGGCCGCCGTCGAAACCGTCCACGAGTAGTAGCGGCCGTCGTACCGGACGTACGGCGACTCGATGTCGTCGACGACGATGTCGAGCTCCGGGTCGAGACTCCCCGTGTAGGACCCGTTCGCCGCAGCCTCCCGGATCGGCTGTCGGTGTCGCGTCGGCGTGCCCGCGAGCCGTTCGTCGAGGTCGGTCACGTTCCCCGCGGCGCGAGCGACGAGGTCGGGGTTCTCGCCCGGCTCGACGGCGGTCGCCGTGTAGGTGACGCTCGCGCCGCCGGCGGTCGCGTGGAAGGCGAAGCTGAGCACCACGCCGACGACGAGCAGTAGGAGGACCGCGACGGTCCGGATGGAGGGGAGCGAGCGGGGCATCGTCCCACCGGTTCGGAAGGATGGTTTGAAACAGTACCGGCAGCGGTCGGGGCGGCGATTCGATCGTGCCGGGAAGCGTGGTCACGACCGGTACAGCGAGTAGAGGATCAGCAGGAGGCCGGAGATCTCCAGGACGCGGCTCGCAAGCGGGAGCACGAACGACAGGAGCAGGTCGCCCGAGTCGAGCGCCGGGGCCACGACGGTGAACACGATCGAGAGGAAAAACGGCGCGACCGTGATCAGCGCGAGGCCGGCCGCGAGATACAGCATCCGCCGGCTGTCGTTCCGGCGGTAGCCGCGGTACGCCTGGAACACGATGATCAGCCCGAGTGTCGCGGCGAGCAGCGTCGCGGCCAGCAGGGCGAGGTACAGCACCGAACTGGTCGTCGGCATCGTCAGATATCCTCCCACATCTCGGTGAAGCGGTCCGCCGCGTCGGTCCGTTCGGCGGTCATCGTGACGCTCAGGTCCCCGTCGTCGAGATCGATCACGACCTGGTCGAGCGTCGCCTCGTAGACGCTGTAGTGGCGTCCCTCGTCGCTGAACTCCGGCCGCTCCGTGACGAGCCCGAGTTCGGAGAGGCGGTCGATACGCCGGTAGATCGTGGGAAGCGATGCGTCACACGCCTCCGCGAGGTTTTTTGCTGACATCGGTCGTTGGTCCGTCTCCATGAGGATCGTCCGGGCGTACTCGTCGTCGAGAGCGGACAGCAGTGTCTCGACGCTGGGATCCTCACTCACAGTACGGGCAAAGGGGGGCCAATCCCGTATAAACGGCCGGTGTTTTCACCCCGAGAAACTCCCACCCCGCCAGCCCTGATAAAGGCGCCCGCTCCTTTCACTGGCGGAAACCGGGGGGCGGTATTAACTCGCCGGCACCGCAACGGGCCACCGATGGCGTTTCAGATCCAGCGTGTCGTCTCCGACGGCGTCTCGCTCGCGCTCTCGCGGAACGGTGCCGTCTTCGCAATCCTGTTCTTCCTCGCGGAGTCCCTCGGCGTAGTGTTGGTCGTCGGCGTCGGGACGACGTACGTGCCGGTCGACGTGGGAACGGGCGTCGCTGCCGGCGGCGATATCGCTGCCGGCGGCGACCTCCCGCAGTTCACTGCCGCCGTCGCCTCGCTGCTCGCCGGCGGGTTCACGTCCGTGGTCACGACGCCGATCTCGATCGTCGCGATCCGGACGTTCGTCGGGGGAGAGACCGACGGGATCCCCGACCGCTACCTCTTCGACCGTATCGGCCGGGCGACGGTCTCGGGCGTGGCCGCGAACTTCCTCTACGCCGCGCTGGTGTTCGTCGTCACGTTCGGGATCGGTCTGGCCCTGGTCGCCGCGGTGCTGGGGGTGGGCAGACTCGATCTGCTCCCGGACGCAGTCGCGGGCCCCGCGATGCTGCTCCTCGCTGGCGTCGGGATCCTCCTCGCGATCGCGCTGCTCGTCACCGTAGCCGTACATTTCCTCTTCCTGCTCCACGAGATCAGCGTCCGGCACCGCGGCGTCCTCGGCGCGTTCCGCGGGAGCTGGGACACCGTCCGCGGGAACCGTGTCCGTGTCGCCGCTCTCGCCGTCCTGCTGATCGCCGTCCGGTCGAGCGTCAGCTCGGTGGCCGCACCACCGATCGAGGCGCCGTGGACGACGTTCCACCTCCTCACGACGCCGTTCGCGATGGCGTTCGCCGCGATCGTCGGCGTCGTCGTCACCGCGATCTTCGCCCGGACGTACCGGGAGCTCCGGTCGGACCTCCCGGCGGAGTTCGCGGCGGCTTCCGAGGAGTGAGGCGCGACCGCGTCGCCGGCACGAACAGGGCCGCACGCGCCCGCCGTCCCCGCGCGACGTTCGTACGTCCGGCCGGAGCTAGGCGATCCGGTAGTCGTCGACACGGTCGAGCGCGTAGTACACCGAGACGGCGCCGACACAGAGCGCGAGCACGCCCGAGACGACGGTTCCGCCGACCGCGACGCCGAGCCGACTGGCGCCGAGCAGCGACGTGACCGCGTGGCCGAACAGCGCGGAGTGGCCGATCAGGGCCGGAGCGGCGACGCCGATCACGACGACCGAGTAGACGACGATCCCGAGCACGCTCGGCACGACCGCCTTCGTCTTCCGGGAGATCTTGACCGCCTCGAACCGCGGGAAGGCGACCCCGATCCCCGACGCGATGGCGCCGGCGCCGACCGTCAACAGCAGCGCGGCGGCCGTGAGGCTGGCGACGACCCCCAGCGGCCGCGGGCTGAGCAGCCCCGTCACCGCCGTGGCCACGACCGTGGCCGGCGTCAGCAGCAGCGCGCCGGCGAGGACGTGCCCGGCGACGAGCGACCGGTCGGGGTTCGGCGAGAGCAGCGTCGCGGGGAGCGCTGCCCCCTCGTGGCCCAGCACGTTCAGCGCGAACAGCGACCCCGTGATCCACGTCCCACAGAACAGGATCACGACGGGGAGCCCGCGGCCGACGCTCCCCGTCTGGACGGCAGTGAGGACCGGATCGAACAGCACGAACAGCGGGTAGAGCGCGAACGACAGCGAGAGCGGGGAGCGCCGGGCCCGTGCCCAGTCGCTCGACACGACGCCGAGGACGGGCGCCGGCAGCAGTCCCGACAGCCGGGACGACTCGCCGGCGTCCTCGACGTCGTGGGAGACGTGGACGCCGTCGGCGTACCAGAGCCACTCGGCGAGCCGACTCGTCGCCGGCAGCGTCACGCCGAGGAAGGCGACGGCGACCAGCACGGCGCCCGCGGCCCGTCCCGGCGAGGCGCCGACGCCCAGCGCCACGGCGGCGAGATCGCCGAGCCACGCGACCGGCGTCCCCGCGAGGAGGCTGTACAGGGGGTCGAACACCGAGGCGAACGAGCTCGTGACGATCACCCAGAAGTACGCGACCGCGAGCACGCCGACGAACACCGTCCGGAGCCGCGTCAACAACACCGACCGGACGCCCGTGTTCCGGATCCCGAGCGCGAGCACGAACCCGGCGACGAGCCCGGTCGCGAGCGTGAGCGTCTCGGCGAGCAACAGGGCCACGATCGAGAGCACCGACCCCGCGCCGATCCCGAACGTGACCGCAGCCGCGCCCGCGGCCGAGAGGGCGAACACGGTCCACAGCGCGAACTCGGCCAGGAGGATCCCGCCGACGAGATCGCGGTGGGAGACGGTCGTGAGCAGCCCGTCGAGGTTGTCGGGGTCGAGCGAGACGGCGTACGCCCGGTAGGCGCCGAACCCCGTCACGCCGATCCACGCGTACACGAACCCGAGCCGGGCGAACTCCAGCGGCGCGCCGACCTCGCCGTTGGCCACCATCCGGCCCGCGAAGTACGCCCCGGCGACCCCCGCAAGCGCCATCGGGACCACGAACAGCGCGGCGATCGCGAGCGCCACCAGCTGGGCGTCGTTCTCCCGCATCACCCGCCAACGACGCCGGATCTCCGTGCGGGCGATCAGCCGGAGGCGCGTACTCGTCGTCATTCGTTGCTGGCCACTCCGTGCGATCGGTCGGCCGTCACCGAGAGGAACACGTCCTCCAGGGTCGTCCCCTCCTCGGCTTCCATTCGGGCCGTGAGCTCGTCGGGCGTCCCCTCCGTCACGAGGTCACCCTCGTAGAGGACGCCGACGACGTCGGCGAGCTCCTCGACGACCGAGAGGATATGCGTCGAGAGGAACACCGTGTGTCCCTCGTCGGTCAGTTCGCCGATCACGTCCAGCACCGTCCGCGCGGCGCGGGGGTCCAGCCCGCTCGTCGGCTCGTCGAGGAACACCACGTCGGGCTGGTGCAGCAGCGCCTGGATCACCCCCGTCTTCTGGCGCATCCCCTTCGAGTAGTCGTCGATCCGCTTGCTCGCGTCGCCGGCGAGGTCGAACCGCTCCAGCCAGTCGTCGATCCGGCGGTCGGCGTCGCCCTCGGAGAGGCCACGGAGCCGCGCGAAGTACCGGAGCTGTTCGTACCCCGTGAGCTCGTCGAACACCGGCGGCTCCTCGGGTAGGTAGCCGACCGCGTCTCGGACCGCGTCGCGGTCAGAGACGGGGTGGCCGTCGATCCACGCCTCGCCGCCGGTGGGTCGGGTCAGCGTCGTGAGCATCCGCATCGTCGTCGACTTCCCGGCGCCGTTCGGGCCGAGGAACCCGTACACCGTCCCGGGCTCGACCGCGAGATCGAGCCCGTCGACGGCGACGTCGTCGCCGAACCGTTTAGTCAGATCCCGTGCTTCGATCGCCGCCGTGTCTGATCGCATGAGTTGTCTCGGAGGGCCGCAGTCGTAGTCGAAAGCCGGTTCTCGTTCGGGTGGGAGGAGTGACCGCCGTCGTGTTAAGTCACCCGGCGAGCTCCGCGTCGTCGCCGGGGCGCGTGTCGACGTTGGGCTCCGTCGCGTCCGTGTCGGGCGCCGTCCCGTCGGCGTCGATCAGCGCGCGGTAGAACGTGACCGAGTATGCGAGGAACACCGTCGTGAACACCGTCATCGTCACGACGACGCCCACCGACCCCAGCAGCGCCGGGAGCAGGTCGGGCGTCGGCATCGGCTGCCCCGGCGCCTCCGGCGTGGGGAACAGGAGGACGATCAGGCCGCCGTAGATCGCGCCGACCACGCCACCGAACACGATCGAGAGGACTCCGTACCCGAGCATCGACGTGACGTTGTCACGGACGACGTCGACGCTCCGAGTGAGACCGTCGGTCACGCCGTAGTCCTCGATCACGATCGCGTGCCCGTAGAAGTGGACGGCGAACAGGCCGATCAGGTACGCCAGCACAACGATCGCCGCGACCACGCCGAGGGCGGCGGTGACGCCGAGCCCGGCCTGCATCCCGATGACGGCGGCGATCAGGAAGAACCCGCCGAAGGAGAGCACGAACCCGAACACGAGCGAGACGCCGAGGAGCAGCAGGTACGCGCCGAGCATCGAGACGTAATGCTCCTTCGCGTGGGTCCAGAACCGGCCGAGCGACGTTCGGTCGCCCGATGCGGCGTCGTCGGTCATCCCGATCGTCCCGGCGTAGAACGCCGGCGCCACGAACGCCAACACCGCGGTGAACAGCAGCGACCCGGCGATCGAGACGAGCGGCCCGAGCGTGTTCAGGAACAGCTGTGGCACCTGCAACACGGCGAACACCGCCGTCGGGACGAACAGGATCGGGTGGCGTCGGAGCAGCGACACTGCGTCGCGGAGGGCTGTGATGACGACCATACCGAGATCGTGGCGCCGGATCGGTATATAAGGAGCCCCTGTTTTCAGAACGGGAAACGCGAGTCACGCCGGCCGTGACCGCCACCACAGCGCGCCGGCGCCGAACCCGCCGAGCAGGATCCCGACGGCAAGCGCGACGAGGCCGACCTCGGCCGTCCCCGTGACGCCGCCGGAGACCTGCAACAGGCTGTACGCGAGCCAGCACGCCCCCGTCGACAGGACGAGGTAGAACTGCTCGCGCGACTGGTTCCCGCGGACGTACCGGTACACAGTCCCGGCGAGAACGAACAACCAGGCGATCGCCAGCACGGCGCCGAGCGTCGGGTCGGGAACACCGAACAGTGCGGGGACCATCGTCCCGGAGCGTTGCGTGCGACTGTGAAACCACTTCCGACGGCGATCAGCGTTCGGGACACCGGGCTGTCCGCCGTCTCCCCGTGTTGGGGTCCTCGACGCTCCCGACGAACTGAAGGAGGGGAACGCGTCAGCGGGCCTCCGTCTGCGGAGGCGATCGAACGGTCGTCGCCGGCACGGGTATATCCTACAGGAATGTTCTGGTTCTGAAAACCGTGTCCCGCCTCGTCCGGCCCGAGGAACCGTCCCCCTCGCGAACGGTGAGGTCGAGGCTGTCGAGCGCGACGAGAACGATCGTCGGGGGCATGGTGGGTGTTCTGTGGGGGTGTGTCAAGAGCGTTTTCGGACGGCCGAGCGGAACGGGCCGGCCCCCCGAACCCGCACGCTGGAGGGCCGGCGGGGGTGGGGAGAGATGTCTGACCACGGGGCCCGCCGTTCGCCACGACGGGCGAGTTCGACTCGGTGGGGGAACGGGAAGTAGCGGGGGGGAGCGTCTCAGAGCGAGAAACAGCAGTCGTGTTTCCGGCACTGCAACGCGTGGCCGGGAGTTAACTACGGGGTCACCCGACGAACGGGTATGGCGCGTTCGATCGGTCGGCCCGGAAATCGGGGAGCGTCTCGGCGACGCGGTCCGACAGCACCGACCGTGAGCGGTCACGCTGAGGCCGACCGACTATCGGTGTCGTTACGGGGCCGCGGAACGCTTCGCACGACGAGAACGTCCCCATGATCCTCTCGCTCGCGGCCTCGCTGGCCGCCGACGCCGTCGCCGTCGCGCTGTTGGCGTGGGTGGCGTGGCGGGCCGCCGAGGACCGATCGCCGCCGAACGCGACCCCCTTCGCCGCGATGACCGGCGGGCTGGCGCTGTGGGCGGTCCTGTCGATGCTCTCGGAGCTCTCCCCGGTCTGGTCGGGCGGGGCGGTGGTGGCCGCGCTCGCGCAGATGGTGCCGGTCGTGTTCGTTCCCGGGATCTGGCTGGTGTACGTGCTCGGCTACACCGGCCGCGGCACCGGCCTGACGCGTCCGCGGATCGCGATGTTCGTTCTCCTCGCGCTCCCGCTGGTCGGCGCGGCGGTCACGTTCGAGGGCGACCCCTCCATGCAGGAGATCCAGCGCTCGCTCGCGTCGCTCGTGGGGACCGAACTGATGCTGCTGTTCGCCGTGTACACGTACGCGGCGTTCGTGTTCCTCAGGTACGGCTGGAACCACGGCCGCATCTCGAAGGGGCAGCTGGCGGCACAGCTCGGCGCCGTCTCCGCGCCGTACGTCGTCGGCACGTGGCGCGACGGGGCCCCGATCGTCGACGGCGTGACCGCCGGCCTCCTGCTCTCGGGGGTACTGCTTGCGGTCGCGATCCGGCGCTACCCCGTGTTGACGGGGTTTCCCAAAGCCGACTACGTCGCACGGTCGCGGGTCGTCGAGGCGCTCCAGGAGGCCGTGATCGTCGTCGACTGGGACGGCCACGTGCTGGACGCCAACGCGGCCGCCGAGACGCTGTTCGATCGGTCGACGCGGGCGATGATCGGCTCGCCGGTAGCGTCGATCGCCGACGGGATCGACGAGGCGGCGCTCTCGCCCGGCGAAACCGGCGTCGTCACCCTCCGGACGACGAAGGGGCGCCGTCAGTTCCAGTTCACCGTCTCCGCCGTCGAGGGGGCCGACGACGGGGGCGAACCGGTCGCCAGGGCGGTGTTGCTCCGGGACGTGACCGACCAGCGCACCCGCGAGCAGCGCCTCTCCGTCCTCAACCGCGTGCTCAGACACAACGTCCGGAACAAGCTGGACGTGATTCTCGCCCACACGGAGCACGTCGAGGACGAGACCCACCGGGCGGCGATCCGGGAGAGCGCCACCGAACTGGCGTCGCTCAGCCGGAAAGCCCGCGACGCCGAGGCGGTGATGACCGACAGCGTCGGCGCCCCCTCGACGGTCGATCTCGCCGACGTCGTCCGGGAAGTCGCCCGGAGCGCCCGCGAGGACCACCCCGAGAGCGGCGTTTCGGTCGAGGCGCCCGGGAGCCTCCCGGTCCGCTCCCACGGGACGGTCGTCCGCCGGCTCGTGAGCGAACTCGTCGAGAACGCGATCGTCCACGCGGACGGCTCCGCACGGGTCGAAATCGAGCTCGACACGACCGACGACGGCACCCCGCAGCTCCGTGTCGCCGACGACGGCCCCGGCATCCCGGACCGCGAACGCGAGCTGCTGACCGGGACGGGCGAGACCCAGCTCGAACACGGGCTCGGCGTCGGCCTCTGGTTCGTCAACTGGGCGGTCAGCCAGCTCGGCGCCGAGCTCGCGTTCGAGCGCGCCGACGCCGACGGGACCGTCGTCGTCGTCCGGTTCCACGGAGCCGAACTGCCCACGGGCGACGACGCTCCGGAGGGGACGGCGAGCGACGACGACCCGAACGAGACGTGAGAACGCGACTACCTGTCGAGCGACACCGTCGCCTCGATACCGCCGTCGTCCAGCGAGATCGAGACGTGGCGGGCGGTCGCGACGAACTGCTCGCGGTGGTGGCCGTCGGGGGCGAGCTGGTACTCGCTGGTGACCAGGCCGGCGTCACGGAGCTCGTTGAGGCGCCGGTACGCCGTCGCCCGGGAGACGTCCGCCGCCTCGGCGACCGCGCGCCCACCGCGTGGGCGCTCCGAGACCGCTTCGAACACTCGCCGGGTGTACTCGTCGCCGAGCAAGTCGAGCAGCTCCGCAGCCGTCGGCGCCGACTCGGTCTCGCTTTCGCGTTCGTGATCCGCTTGGAGGCTCACAGCCATACGACTGCGATGGCACGGACCTCCCTTGGCCGGACGTGCTCAGTATCCAGACGACCCGTCCAGGCGATGTCTAACTATGCAGACTCCGCGGGCGGCGCCGACGCGGCGAACGAAACCAGTTATGGTGCTCCGGGGGTCACTCACGGCTAACGGCTCCCACCATGACGGACACCCCGAGGGTTCTCGTCGTCGACGACGAGAAGGAGGTCGCCGACGCCTACGCGCTCCGGCTCCGCGGCGAGTGTGACGTGGAGACGGCGTACGGCGGCCGGGAGGCGCTCTCGGTCGTCGAGGAGCGGCCGGTGGACATCCTCCTGCTCGACCGGCATATGCCGGATATCTCCGGCGACGAGGTGCTCGCGACGCTCGACGACCGCGGGTTCGAGGGCCGCGTCGTGATGGTGACCGCGATCGACCCGGAGTTCGACGTGCTGGAGCTTCCCTTCGACGACTACCTCTGCAAGCCGGTCGACCGCGAGGACGTCCGCTCGGTCGTCGACCAGCAGCGGCAGGTCCTCGCCTACGAGACGCTCGGGGAGTATTTCGGCGCGAAGTCGACCCGGACGGTGTTAGAAGCACAGACGACCCCCGAACAGCGCGAGGAGCACGAGGCGTTCCAGGCGGTCCGCGAGCGGGCGGATCGGCTCGAAGAACGCGCGCGGCGGCTGCTCGACGACGACACGGTCCTCGAGGAGTTCGCGAGCGTCGACCGCGACGGCCACTGAACGCCTACTCCTTGCGGTCGTCGAACTCGTCGTAGAACGCGTCGAGCAGCTTCCGCTGGCTCGCGCGCAGGTGGTGGAGCAGCGTCGACCCCGTGATCCCGAGCGACGCCGCGACCTCCTCGGCGGTGCTCCCCCGCGGCGACTCGAAGTAGTCCGCGAGGTACGCCGTCCGGAGCACGGTCGCCTGTCGCTCGGTCAGCCGCTCGCCCAGCTCGTCCCGGAACTCCCGTGCCGTCGTCGGGGACCGCGTGCGGTCGCGCCGGGAGCGCACGGTCGCCGGCTCGCCGTCCCCGAGCGCGACCGCCAGCCGCCGAACGTCGGCGTCGGGGGAGAGCTCGACGACCACCTCGCCGGTCCCGCCCTCGAACGTCGCCGTCCGGATCGTCGCCCCCTGGGAGACGGCCTCGACGAGCGGGCTCGCCCCGCCGAGCGTGAGGTCGATCCGCCCGTGCTCCCCCTCGGCCCGCCGGACGACCCGACCCGCTTCGACGTTCGGCGTCGCCGTCGCCGCGTCGACGACCGCGTCCGGGTCCGCCCCCGTCACCGTGAGGAAGCAGTGGAGCCCGTCGTCGCCCTCGGGGACCGTCCCGTCGAGCGTGAGCGCCGCCCCGCAGCGCTCGCTGACGGCAGCGAGCGGGGAGATCGTTCCGAGCTCGAACGTCACCTCGGTGATCGTGTCCGAGAGCAGCAGCCGGCGGTTCCGCGTCGCGTTGATCGCCAGCCCCGCGAGCTCGCCGAGCGCCTCGAAGCTCGACCGCTCGTGGTCGGTGAAGGCGTCCTCGCTCCCGGCGTAGACGCCCACGACGCCGTACACGCTCGACCCGTAGGAGAGCGGCACCGCCAGCACCGACTGGATCCCGTCGGCGAACCCGGCGACTCGAACCGGTTCCGGCACCGACGAGGCGTCGCTCATCGACTCGACGACCTGCACGCGTCCTCGGTCGACGGCCCGCCCCTCGGGCGTCGTGTCGCCGTCCTCGATCGCCGCGCGGACCGCCGGGAACGTCTCGCCCTCCTCGCCGGCGACGCCCTCGACGACGGGCCCGTCGCCGGCGTGCTCGGCGGTCCACGCGAACCGGTAGCGGTCGGACGCGCCCAGCCGCTCCCGGATCGTCTCGGTGATCTCCGCCCGCGAGGCGGCGTCCACGAACTCCCGGAGCACGTCGGCGATCAGGCGGTCCACCACGGCGACCCGCTCGCGCTCGGCACGGAGGCGGTCCCGCGCCTGCTCGTGGCGCTTGCGCTCGGTCACGTCGTCGACGTAGACGGTCGCGCCGCCGTCGTCCGGGACGACCGACACCGACAGCCAGCGATCGACCGTCGGGTAGTACTCCTCGAACGACGCCTCGGCCACGGCCCTCCCCTCGAACGCCGCCGGCAGCGAGTCCGCGACCGACTGGGGGAACACGCCCTCGATCGGCTTCCCGTCGGGGTCCTCGCCGGGCAGCAACTTCCGCGCCGCGTCGTTGGCCGCCGCGACGACGCCGTCCCGGACCGTGATCACGCCGATCGGAGCCCGGCGGAGTTGATCGTCCATCGTCACGTTCCCGAGCCGAACCGGATCTCGATTCGCGTGCCGCCCTGCTCGCTCTCGGCGACGGCGGCCGCCCAGCCGTGGGCCTCGGCGATCCGATCGACGATCGCGAGGCCGAGCCCTGTCCCGTCACCGTCGACGGTGTACCCCGGCGTGAACACGGCCGCCCGCTCGTCGGCCGGGATGCCGGGGCCGTCGTCGGCGACGGACACGCCGGTGCCGTCCGCCAGCGTGTCCACGCGAACGGTTCCGCCGTCGGCGGCGTGTTCCACGTTGTTCCCGTCCCCCGGACGGGAGCCAGTCGAGCCGTGCTCGACACAGTCACCGGACGCCTGTGGCGTCCGGTTGCCCGTGGAACCGTGTTCCACGCAGTTCCGAAAGAGGTTCTCGAACAGCCGCCGGAGCCGGTCGGCGTCGGCCGTCACCGTCGGCAGCGACTCGTCGAGCTGGAGCGTCCACGCCCCGGTCTCGACGGACTGCCACGCGCGTTCGGCGGTGTCGCGGACGGGGACCGCCGGCTCGGGGTTCAGCGCCGCCTCGCCCCGGGCGAGCGTCAGCACGTCCTGGATGATCTGCTCCATCCGCTCGTGTGCGTCTTCGACGGCGTCGAAATGCTCGCTCTCCCCCGTCTCGCGTGCGGCCTCGAGGTGGGCACCCGCCACGTCGAGGGGGTTCCGCAGGTCGTGACCGATCGCGCTCGCGACCCGTTCCACCTCGATGCCGTCGGCGGGCGGCCCCGCCCCGTCGCGATCGGCGAACACGATCGTCCCGCCGTCCGCGTCCGGCGCGAGCACGTGAGCCACGTATCCCCGGTCGTCCCCGTCCGATCCGAGCGCGAGTTCGATCGCCTCGCCGGCACGGAGCTGTGCCGCCGGGGGCGCCTCCCCCGGCGACTCGACGGTGTCGAACCGCTCGAACACGGCCGCGATCGGCTCGCCCTCGGCGACGCCGATCGCCGCGTCGAACGCGTCGTTGGTCGCCGTCACCGTCGAGACACCGTCTCGAACCTCGTACTGGCACACTGGCTCGGGGTGGGAGGCGAGCGGGACCGCCATCGCGTCGGGGTCGCTCATCGCCACCCACGCGGGCTCGGACGTGTGGTCGGTCGAACGGCCATCTCGGTACGGACTGTGGACGCGATCCGGTTTAACGTCTCCCCACCGCTGCTCGTCCTGCAACACTCCCCCGATCGGGGTGGCGAACGGGTCGTGAGCCAGCCGTACCGGCCGTGTTGCAGCCGTAGAAACACGGGGGAGGTTACTTCTACGGGTAAGCCGAACACCCTGTCGTTCATGGAACTCGACGAGTTCGTCGACGCGAACGCGCCGGACCCGAGTAGTAGCGGCTTCCGAAAAGTCAACAAGCGGCTGCTGGAGATCCCCTTCGACGGGGTCGCGATGGTGAAAGCCGGATCGATGATCGCGTACACCGGCGAAGTGACGTTCTCCGGGAAATCCTCCGCCGAGGGCGGTATCGCCGGCTTCGTCAAGGACGCCGTCAGCGGCGAGGGGACGCCCATCATGGAGGCCGAGGGGAGCGGTACGCTGTACGTCGCCGATCAGGGGAAGAAGGTTCAGATCCTCTCGCTCGACGACGGCGAGTCGATCTCGGTCAACGGGATGGACGTGCTGGCGTTCGAGGACGGCGTCGACTACGAGATCAACACCGTCGGCGGCCTCTCCCAGGCGGCGGCTGGCGGGCTCACCAACGTGTTCCTCACCGGCCCGGGGGATGTCGCGATCACGACCCATGGCGACCCTGTGGTGATCCAGCCGCCGGTCACGACCGACCCCGACGCCACCGTCGCGTGGAGCGCCAACCTCTCCCCCTCGATCGGGACGAACAAAACGATCGAGATCGGGCAGAAATCCGGCGAGATGATGCAGATGCAGTTCACCGGCAGGGAGGGGTTCGTCGTCGTCCAGCCCTTCGAGGAAGGCGGCCAGATGTGACCCGGGGGACGCCCCGCTAACGCAGGCGATCACTGTACCGTTCGTCCTCACTCGGGCGGTTTATCGTTCCCCAGCCGCCACGTGAAGATCGCTTTCAGTACGACCACGAGACTGTTCGTCTCCCCGGCGCCCCAGATCGCCGTCTCCGACCGTGGATCAGTCGGGGCTGCATCGGCGCCGTTGACGAGCACGCTCACGAGCGTCTGCGTGCCGTCGACCATCATGAGCCGGCCCGCAGGCGTGTCCGACCAGACCCACAGCGATTCGAACAGTTCAGCATTGGGGATCTCCTCCTGGATCTGCTCCTGGACATCGGCCGAGACGCCGCCGAGGCTGATCGTCACCCCGCGCTCCGATGCATCGCGTAACACGTCGATGACGTCGTCTGTGAGCAGCCCCTCGACCGTCATGTAGACGATCTCGTCGTCCGCCTCGTTGATGAACTCGATCACGCGGTCGGTGACCGCCTCCTGGCTATCGACCGTCCAGACGCCGCGTTGCTCCTCGCTCTGTTGGGCGGGTTCGAGCTCGTCCAGCGCCGTCGTCAGGGTCGACAGCCGGTGACCCATCTCCTGTTCGAACTTCCGGGTCGTGGTGTCGGCCGAGATCGCCCAGAACTCCTTGGGCGAGGACTGCTGAACGTCGACCAACCCGAGCTCCTGGAGCTCCTCGATCGCGTCGTACACTCGGGTTCGAGGAACGTCGGACACCCCGCTCACGTCTTTCGCCGTGCCCGTCCCCAGGCTCACGAGGGCGACGAACGTCCGCGCAGCGTACCCACTGAGGCCGAACTGTTCGAGCTGCTCGATCGCGGCCGAGTGGGGGTCGTCGAACGAATCGGGGTTCATAGTTCTGGGGTCCGTCAGCTGGAAACCCAGCCACCGAAGATGGCCGGGGCCGGCACGCATCGGGCTGCGGTTGGGACACAAGCTCCGAGCCGCGTGTTGGGTTCGGTGTACGACCGTAGCTCGCATATCTCTTTTGTGATTAACCGAGTGAAGATCTGTGGTTGTACAAAGCTAAACCCGCCGTAGTCTCAACTTCCCCCTCGTCGAAGATCGATATCGCAGTATATGATTTATAAATTCGGGAGAATCCAGAAATACGTTAGTAGGAGCCCTGAACCGTGACAATCGTCCGAACCGGGGCCACTCTGCCGCTGCGACAGTTTACGCACGCTTAACTCACTAAGCGTGCGTAAGTTCTTTACTGGCTGCCCCCGTCCCCCGAAACGACCCACCCCACCGACCCATGCGCTCCTGCTACTACCACCGAGAATCGCTGCGAGATCACCGATGAGCCGGCGTGAGGCCTCGACGCCGATCGAACGGACGTTTCAGACGTTCCTCACTGACAAGGGGAAAGGCGAGGGCGGGAGCGACGGCGCCTACCGCCGCGACGCCGAGCGGGAGCTGAACCGCTTCCTGCGCTGGTGTCGGGGGAACACCCCTGATCCGGCGAACGCCTCGCCGCCCGAGTCCTGGGAGGGCGTCGTTCGGGACGCGAACCCCGGGGGCGAGGGCCGAGACGTCCGCTTCACCGACCTCGACTCGACGGTGTTCGGGGATTACGCCCGCTACCTCGTCGTCTCGGGGTTCGCGAACGCGACCGTGCTCACGTACTACGCCTACGTCGCCTCCTGGTGTGGCTGGGCTGACGCACAGGGGTACGTCCCGCGCCACTACGCCCGGGAGTCCGACGCCGAGGACCCGCTGCCCGAGAGCACCGGCCGACGCCCCGGCGACCAGCAGGCGTGGTCGCCCGAGCAGCGCGACCGACTCACCCGGTACGTCGACGAGCGAGCGTCGGCGGCCCTCGACGCCTTCGGCGAGATCGAGGTGCCCGCCGACGAGCGCGGCGACCCCGAGAGCGAGGCCGTCCGGGAGAAGGCTGACGCACGGTTCACCGCGTACAAGCGCTGTCGCGAGCGCGCGCTCGCGTACGTGCTCTGCTACACGGGGCTGCGCGCCGCCGAGTTCCTCGACGCGCCCGACGACGACCGGCCGGGGCGGAACGGGATCCGCTGGGCGGACGTCTCCCTCGCGGACAACAACGTCACCGTCTACCGGAAGAAACAGCAGTGGGACGAGGCCTCCCTCCCCGATCCGGTCGTCGGCCCGCTGCGGCGCTACCGCCGTCTACTCGACGCCCCCGAGGACTGGCCGGTGTTCACGACGCTCCACCGTCCGTCGCTGGCCCGGCACGTGACCGAGGGACTCCGCGATCGGGGGCTCTCCGAGACGGAGATCGACCGCCAGCGCGAGGGGAAACCCGACCTCCTCGTCGCCGCCGAGTTCGGCCTCGACGCGCCGCCGGCGCTGAAACCCAACGGCGCGCGCCGGATGCTGCAGCGGCTCTGCGAGGCTGCCGAGATCGCGGTCGACGACGACCGCCACGAGTATCTCGCTCCCCACGGCGGCCGACGCGGAATGGGCGAGGTGATGGTCCGGGAGTTCGGCTACGCGGCCGCCGCCCGCTACCTCGACAACAGCGAGGAGCAGGTCCGACAGGCCTACCAGCATATCGAGGCCGCCGAACGCGCCGACATGGCGACGGAGGCGCTGTCGAACACCGACGGCCGGGTTCGGGACGACACGAGTGACTGATCGATCGACGACGATCGAACCGCAGTACGGTCGTCACCGCAGCGCCCTCAGCTACCCTCGCTACCGCACCTACCGTCCCTCCCGCACCTGGCGTAGCTACCTCGGCTACCGTAGCTGCCTTAGCTACCTTAGGTGCTCCATCTATCTTAGCTACCTCAGTCAATTCAGCTACCTTAGTCACCTTAGCTAACTCAGTCGATTCAGCTACCTCTCTAAACTCAGGTACTCCAGCTACCTCAGCTACCTTAGCTGAATTAGCTACCTAAGTTGCCGCAGCTAGCTCACCTACCTCGGCCAACTCCGGTAACTCAGCTACCTGCCCCCGCCTCGGTCGTCGACACTATCCGACCCGCCACAGACAGCGCTGGAGGCGGCCGTCGACGGCCGGCTTTGTTGGTCGTTACCAACGTTTATACCGACCGCCGCCCTCCGCGCGAACGCGAGCCACATGAGCCAGCCGACTACCAACAGGGACGCCCTCGACCAGTTCGAGCGGCGACTCTTCGACGAGGTATCGATCGACGAACCGTGGGACCTGCTGGAGGAGTTCTCGACACTCGAGCGTGTCTCCGGCAGCGCCGACGAGGTCACCGCCGCCGACTACATCTGTGACCGACTCCACGCCAACGGTATCAGCTACAAGCGCCACGAGCCCGAACTGTACATCAGCCAACCCCACAACGCGACCATCGAAACGATCGACAGGGAGTTCGAGCCGGGTCCGGTCAAAACGGTCTCGTTCTCCGCGTCGACGACCGTCTCCGGTCCCGTCGAGTACGTCGGCAGCGCGGGTGGCGACCTGCTCGACGAGGACGACGACCCGCGGGAGCCGTACCACGACGTGGGCGACCTCACGGGCAAGATCGCGCTCACGCGGGCCGGCAGCCTCTCGATCCGGGCGGTCAGCACGCTCTCGGAGAAAGGCGCGATCGGCGTGATCGCCATCCACGAACACGACCGCGAGCCGCACAACGGGATCGCAACGCCGATCTGGGGTGGCGCGCCCCGCTACGACGAACGGGAGAAGATCCCCGACGTCCCGATCGCGAACGTCACCGACCCCGACGGCGAGACGCTCAAGGAGTGGGCCGAGAGCGACGAGGGGCTCGAGCTCGAACTGTCGACCGACCTCACCACCGACTGGATGGAGTGTCCCGTCGTCGTCGCCGAGATCGAGGGCGAGGCCGACCCCGAGAACGACGAGTTCCTGCTGCTGCACGGCCACTACGACTCGTGGTTCGTCGGCATCACCGACAACGCGACCGGCGACGCGGGCCTGCTGGAGGCCGCGCGCGTGTTCGACGAGCACAGCGACGAACTCGACCGGAACCTCCGCGTCGCGTGGTGGCCGGGCCACTCCACGGGCCGGTACGCCGGCTCGACGTGGTACGCCGACGAGTTCGCCCAGGAGCTCGCCGAGAACTGCGTCGCACAGGTGAACATGGACAGCCCGGGCGCGAAAGATGCCACCGAGTACACCGACATGTCCTGCTGG
The DNA here is from genome assembly GCF_002025255.2 of Halolamina sp. CBA1230. Taxonomy (GTDB): domain Archaea; phylum Halobacteriota; class Halobacteria; order Halobacteriales; family Haloferacaceae; genus Halolamina. The sequence goes on along the minus strand of NZ_CP054588.1, from coordinate 9,089 downwards.
ACGCCGGAGGCCCACGAGCTGGTCGGGGACGCGATCGACGACGTGACCGGCGCGCCGTACGAGGAGCACTTCCCGTACCGTGCGGGCGACTACTCCTTCGACAACCTCGGCATCACCGGCTTCTTCATGCTCTCCTCGAACATCCCCGCCGAGATCCGGGAGGAGCGAGGGTACCACCCCGTCGGCGGCTGTGGCGGCAACTCCGACGCCTGGCACGTCTCGACCGACACGCTGGAGAAGGCCGGCGAGGACGAACTCCTGCGGGATATCCGGCTGTACGTCGTCTCGGTCGCCCGCGTGCTGAACGCGGACGTGCTGCCGTTCGACCACGCCCGGAGCGCGGCGAAGCTCCGCGAGGCCGTCGAGCGCTACGACGCGGCCGCTGGCGATCGCTTCGACTTCTCGCCGACACTCGACCGACTGGACGCGCTGGAAGCGGAGATCGAGGCGTTCAACGAGGCCGCCGAGGCGGGCGATATCGACGCCGAGACGGCCAACGACGCGATCACGTCGCTCTCGCGCGTACTGACCCGGCTCTACCTGGTCGAGCGCGGGCAGTTCGAGCAGGACCCCGCGACCGGCCGCGAGCCGTTCCCGCGGTTCTCCGTCGCCCGGAAGTTCGAGGTGGTCGACGGCGACGAGGTCGGGTTCGTCCGGACACAGCTCACCCGCGAGCAGAACACCGTCGTCGGCGAACTCGAGCGGGCACGTTCGATCGTTGCGGACGCCACGGAGGGTGGTGTCTGATGGTCGACGTCTGCTACCTCGTCCCCGGGGTCGGTCTGCCGGACGACGAGAAGCAACGCCGCGAGCGCGTGGCGAACGAGCTCACGCCCGACCACGTCGACGTGACCGTGCTCGAAGCCGAGGGGCCCGGGCCGACGAGCATCGAGAGCGCCGTCGAGGAGTACTGGTGTGTGGTCGGGTCGATGAAGACCGCCCACCGCGTCCAGTCGGAGTTCGACGCGCTGGTGATCGGCTGCTTCGGCGACCCGGGGATCCGCGCGCTGCGGGAACTGCTCTCGATCCCTGTCGTCGGGCCCGCGGAGGCGACGATCCACACTGCCGCGATGGTCGCCGACCGGTTCACCTGGCTCACCATCCTGGAGGCGACGGCGCCGATGAGCCACGAGCAGGCCCACGAACACTACCTCGCGGATCGGTGCGTGAGCGTGCGCTCCGTCGACGCCCCCGTCGAGTCGATCGACCACGGCGACGACGACCTCGTCGAGCGCATGGTGCGGGAGGGGAAGGCCGCAGTCGAGGAGGACGGCGCCGAGGCGCTGTTCCCGGGCTGCATGAGCCTCTCCTTCGCCCAGCGCCACGACGAGATCGAGGAGCGCGTCGGCGTGCCGTTCCTCGACCCCGCGAGCATCGCGCTCGAACAGGCGGCCGCGTGGGCACGCCACGGCGTCGCCCAGAGCCCGAAAACCTACCCCGAGCCGAAGTTCGAGAAGCTCGGCGACCTGTTGGGGGAGCCCGCCGCCGTGGCGGACGACGACTGAGGCGCGGCTGCCCGTCGCTGCGCCTCCGGGACGACTGGTTTTCGGAAACACCTCTCCGCGTGACGGTCGGGCACGACGCCCACGAAGCTATTTGGCGACCCGGTTACGTGGAACCCCCCATGGACAACGACCCATCCGTTACGGCCGACGACATCGCGCAGTACGCCGAGCGAGCGCGTCTCGATCCGGACCGCTTCGAATCCGGACGGGCAGGCGGAAGCGATCGACGCACAGGACGACCTCGTGGCTCGTCTCGACGACCTCGCCGCCGCCGGCGCGTGCTGGACGGGGCTGGAGGACTGACGTCCGGGGATTGTTCCCTCGACTCAAATGGCTAAGTAGCGGTCCGGCCCCTGTGCGGAGTATGGGTGCAGACAAGCAGTTCGACGGGTACCAGCCGTACGACTACCTCGACGCCGGCGAGGACTACCGAGGGTTCGAGCTCGCCGAGAAGACCGAGTTCGAGCCCCGGGAGATCGAACTCACCGACGAGGAGAAAGCGCGCGTCGACGAACTCACCGACGACGTCGTGCTGTCGCTGCACGATCACGCGTTCCAGTTCCCCGCGGATATCGACGACGACCTGTTCGACTACATCCGCGAGGGCCGCATCCACACGGCCTACGAGTTCCTCGCGGAGACCAGCCTCGACGCCGTCTTCGACATGCAGCTCGACGGACTCTCCTCGGTCCACTCGCTGCACGGCTGGAAGTGGGACGACATCACCCACGAGGTCAGCATGCGGGCCTGTGACCTGATGCACTCCGATTACGCGTTCCAGTGCCGGAGCGTCGACGACATCCACCGCGCCCGGGAGGAGGGCAAACTCGCAGTCGTCCAGTGCGTCGAGTCGGCGGCGATGATCGAGAACGAGCTCGACCGGATCGAGCAGCTGTACGGGATGGGCGTGCGCTCGATGGGGATCACCTACAGCAGCTCGAACGCGCTGGGCACCGGCGGCGGCGACATCCACGAGCGCGACGGCGGGCTCACTGGGTTCGGCGCCCGCGCGGTCGGCCGGATGAACGACGTGGGGATGGCGATCTCGGTCAGCCACGCCAGCCCGCAGACCTCGCTCGACACCTGTGACGCCAGCGGGAAGCCCGTTTTCGACACCCACGCGCTCGCACAGGGTGCGGGGATGGGCGCCCGCGGCACCTCCGACGAGGTGTTCGAGGCGATCGCCGACACCGGCGGCGTCGTCGGCCTGCTCTCCTCGACGCACCTGCCCGACATCGAGACGTACATGGAGCACTTCGAGTACGTCGTCGACCTGATCGGGATCGACCACGTCGCGTTCGGGCCGGACGTGCTGTACGGCGACCACACCGAACTGCTCCGCGTGCTGTCGTCGTACCACGGGATGGAGCTGCCCGAGTCCACGCTCCAGAGCGAGTACGTCGACGGGCTCGAGAACCCCACGGAGGCCTGGCAGAACATCCCGCACTGGCTGGTCGCCAACGGGTACGACGACGAGGAGATCCGGAAGGTGCTCGGCGGCAACGTGCTCCGCGCGCTCGAACAGGTCTGGTAACGCCGCACCGTTCCGTTTCTCCCGTCTCCCTCCGCCAGCGGCGATCCGGGTTCGACGCCGCCCGACGGTCGATCCCCCGAGCGGCGGTCCCGTCGCTCCGCCGATAAATATTCGCCATCTGTAGATTTGAAGGGAATAATCGTTCTCCCACCGTCCGATGATAGAAACACCCATGCCCGTTGTAGAACGGCGGCGGCGTCCGGAAAATGCCAATCGCCGACGCGGAAAACGTGTGACTGGTTCTCACAGTCACGCGTCGCGACAGTCACAGACCGCGCCGGCCGCGAGCGCCTCGTCGACCGGGGTGGTCGTGCCGCAGGCCGCACAGCGCACGCGGATACTCACCGCGGGCTCGACGTCGCCGCCCGCAGAGAGTTTCCCCTTGTTCACCAGCGATCGAATCGCGTCGGCGGCCTCCGACGCCGCGTACGCCTCCAGATCCGCCAGCCGGTCCGCCTCCCAGTCGGACGGGGGCGAGCGGTCGCGCTCCTCGTCGAGGCAATCACGGAGATGGGTCCGCACCACGCTGTAGGAGACGAAGTCGTCCGCGAGGGCGTCGACGGCGACACCCTCCTGTCGGAGGAGCCGCCGGACCGCGTCGGCGGTCGCCTCGCCCGTCAGTCGCTCGTAGCGCGAGCGGGCCTCGCCGCCGCCGGTCGGGAGGCCGACACGCTCCATCTCGCGGCGCAGCAGCGTGACGTTCAGCCAGTCGGCGAGCCGCCGATACCCCATGCGCTCACCTGTCTCGCCGTGCCAGCGCGCGACGAGTTCGTCGTCGAGGTGGGCAGCGTCCCGTTCGTCGAGTACGCGACACACCTTGCAGCCGTGGTCGGTCATCGCCTCCCGCTACCGGCCGGAGGGAGAAATACCCCCGGCTCAGTCGTCGCCCTCGCGGAGCCCCTGGCGGTAGTAGTCCTCCAGGTCGCTCCGGCGGTCCGTGACGACGATGAAGTCGATCCGGGCCACGCAGTCGTACCCGCGGATCTCCGACACCATCTCCTCGACGTCGGCCAGCGTGGGCGCCATCCCGACGCCGTAGATGTCGTACGTGCCGATCCCCTTGGTGACGTGCCAGAACGGCAGGTCCGCGATGCGGTCGAACGCCTCGGCCTTGTCGCCCGGACCGTCGGTCGCCCGGACCGAGATCCGGACGATCTCCCACGCCAGCCGCTCGGGGTCGAGCAGGAAGAACGGTGTCGTCGCCGCCATCAGATCCGTCACCCGCCGGCGGACCCCCTCGGCGCTCATCTCGTACCCCTCATCGGCGAGCCGCCGGGAGAGCTTCTGGTAGGACATCCGCGGGTCCTCCGAGAGGATCACCAGGATCTGGGTGTCGATCGCGTCGAACGCGTCGAACGGCGATTCGCTCATACCTCTCCTGCCCGCCGGGACGTGTTAACAGTATCGTCGGGCCGGAGGTACAGGAGATAGCGGGTCAGGCCGGAGGTGGGTGGAAGGCGGCCCCGTTCAGATCTCGGTGACTCGCTCGTGGCCGTCGTCGAGTTCGGCGGCGTCCTCCGGCAGGAGCGCGACCAGCAGGTGCTGTGCGTGATCCGCGAAGTAGTCGACCAGCGCCGCGATGCGCACGGAGTCGATCGCCTCCAGCGAGTCCAGCAGCACGAACGGCACCGTCTCCGAGACGTCGTGGACCAGATAGCCCGCGAGCGCGAACACCAGCCCCGTCACCTCCCGCTCGCTCTCCGAGAGGTGGTCGACGGTGTCCTCGTAGGCGGCGCCGGAGTCGGTGGTGCGGACGACGTGGAGCTCGAAGGCGCGTTCCGTCTCCTTCCGGCGGCCCTTCCGGACCTCCTGCTCGACGCGCTCGATCCAGATCCGGTCGAGGTTGTCGTAGTCGAGCAGCCCCAGCACCGACGCCATGTGGTCGTTGAACGAGTCGACGGCCTCGCGCTCGATGCGCTCGATCCGGGTTCGGAGGCGCTCGATCCGGTCGGCCACGTCGTCGAGTTCGTCCCGAACTTCCTCCTCCTCGCCGATGCGCTCCTCGGCGTCGGCGATCTCGGCCTCGACATCCTCGAGGTCGGTTTCGAGCCGGCCGAGCTCGTACTCCAGCTCGTTCGCGGTTTTGTGGAGCTCGAGCACGTCGCCGTACTCCTCCTCCTCGAGCTCGTCGACCGCAGCCTCGACGCGCTCGATCTCCCCGGTCAGTGACTCCCGACGGTCCCGGAGCTCCTCGACGGTCGCCTCGGTCGCCTCGATCTCGTCGTCGAGCTCGCCCAGCCGGCGCTCGAGCCGCTCGCGCTCGCGCTCCGTGCGCTCGATCTCGCGTTTCTCGGACTGGAGCTCCTCGATCTCGTCCTCCAGCCGGTCGACCTCGCCGACTTTCGACTGGCTGTGTTCGCGCAGCTGCTCGACGGTCGACTCGATCTGCCCGGGCTCGACCGCGGTGCCGCAGGTCCAGCAGGTGACGCTGTCGTCGACCAGCTTGTCCGTCACGCTCTCGTCCCCGCTGCCGGCCAGCTCCGCCGGGACCGCCGCCCCGTCGTCGTCGAGCATCCCCTCGTTGAACCGGATCACGCTCTGGAGCTCGTTCACCTGGGACTCGAGCTCCCCCTTCCGTTCCCGGAGCTCACGGAGCCGGGCGTCGATCCCGTCGGCGTCCGCGTCCGGGTCGTCCGACAGCGCCTCGAGCTCGGACTCACACTCCCGGCGTTCGGTCTCCAGCGCCGCGAGGCTCTCCTGTTCGGTTTCGAGCTCGTACCGAACGTCGTCGAGCTCGGCCCGCTTCTCGCGGAGCTCGGCGAGCCGGTCCTCGAGCTCGGACTGCTCCTCGCGCCGCGCCGCGACGTCGCCGTCGGCCGCGTCGAGCTCGGCCTCGGTCTCCTCGAGTTCGGCTTTCGTCGCCTCGATCTCCTCACGGAGCGTCTCGCGGCGGTCCTCCAGCTCCCGGAGCTCCCCCTTCCGGTCGTCGATCGCGTCGAGCTCCGCCTCGAGCGTCTCCCGGCGGTCCTGCAGCCGGTCGATCTCGGACTCGATCTCGTCGGTGTCGACCGGGCGCATGATCAGCTCCCGGAGATCCGCGTTCGTCGCGACCGCGCGCCGTGCCTCGTTCGACTCCAGCAGGAACGCGAACAGCTCCGCGAGCGTCGGCTCGTCGAGGTACGGGTCGCCGCCGCGCTCGCCGCCGCCGTCGCGTCGGCTGAACGTTCGGGTGTACGTCTCCTCGCCCAGTTCGAGCGTGACTTCGGCCTCGTCGGCGTCGCCCTTCATCGCGACGTTCCCGCTCCCGAGCGCCGCCATCACCGCCTGGAGGAACGAGGTCCGGTTCGTCGCGTTCCGCCCGACGAGGATCGTCACGCCGGGCTCGAACGTGACTTCGGTCTCCCCGATCCCCCCGATGTTTCTGGCGTGTATCGTCGCGGCAGGTGCCGACGCCTGTTGTCGTTGCATAGGCGTGCTGTCAGCGCGGCTCGTATAAACATGTCGGCTGGCGAACCGGGCCGGCCGTTCACGTGTCGCAGTCACAGCCGCCGCGGTCGAGCAGCGTCTCGACGTCGTACTGCGAACCACAGTCCTCACACAGTGCGTTCACCTCGACGAGCGTGCGGAACTCTCCCAGCTCGATCTCGTCGTTCCGCCGGAGCTGCTCCAGTTTGCTGTCGGTGACCGTCCGGACGCGCCCCTTGAGCCGTCCGATCTGCTCCTTCCCCGACTCGGCGCGGTCCCCCGCGTCCGCGTCGTACGACGCGCCACGGTGGCCCTTGAGGAACGTCCGGATCGCCTGGTACGTGACGAACTCCTCCTGGAGTCGGTCGACGTCGACCCCCTCCCGCCGGAGCTGGCGTTCGGTCCGAGTCCGGTCGGCGCCGCTGACGTCGCCGCCCGTCAACAGCCGGTAGGTGTTGTCGACCTCCCCGTCGAGGAGCTGCATCCCCGCCTCGGCCATCGCGGTTCGGAGCAGTTCACGGTTGAACTCGTCGGCGAGATCGCGGAGACTCATCCGTTCGTCGCCGTCGGCCGTCCAGCGACGCTCGAGCCGGTCGCCGATCCCGTCGAGCTCGTGCTCCTCGATCAGCTGTACTACCTTGCCCCGTCGGCCTGCCCCGTTCGACGTTCCGGAATCGCTCACTACCTCACTGTACGCCCCCGCCGATATAGGCTTACGGATCGATACATAACACTCGTACGTTTGTTAGGGACGTTTCCGATCGGCGTGATGCCGTTCGGTCGAGGTGTTCTCCGCTGTGGCGCCGGAGCCGCGACGTTAACCTCGTTAAATCGTATATCGCGATACACAACAACGCCCGGCCGGTAGGTTACTCCTGCCGTTGGGTTTCGAGCTGCTCGGCGATCTCCTCGGGATGCTCCATCGCGACCCGCAGCACCGCCTCGTGGAGCTCTCGGCCCGTCTCGTTGCGGATCTCCCGCTCGCGGAGGTGGCGGCGAACGTCGATGTCGAGGAAGTCCTCGAACGCCTCGTGGGTCGACTTCCGGGGGTAGATCTGGGCCTGGACCGCCTCGTCGAACGGGAACGCCGGCTCGTCGACGCCGTCGTCGGCCGACGCCGCGTCGGAGTCCGACTCGTCGTCCGCCTCGGGCTCGTCCGTCGTTGTCCCTTCCTTGCCGGCCTCGTTCAGGTCGTCGAACCCCGTCATCGGTCGATCCCTCCCTGTTCGACGATGCGGGCCAGCTCCGCGTAGTTCTTCAACTGGTCACAGCTCCCGTCGTAGTCCCGGACCGGGAGCGCGGCGTCGTGAGCGGCGTCGATCGCACCCCGGAAGCGGATCCCGGGGAGCTCACCCTCGTACTCGCCGGCGTCGATCGCGTCCCACTCCTCGTCGGTGATCCGGGCGTAGGAAGGGACGATGTCGTCGGCGATGTCGAGCGAGTTGAGCTGTTCGAGCAGCCCGCGGTCGCGGGTGTCCTGGTCGATCCGGCCGTTCAGCGCGGTCGGCGTCACCGCGAGGATGTCGAGTTCGAAGTACTCGCGGGCGTCCTCGACCAGCCGCTGGATGGTGTTCGAGAGGCCGGAGTCGTAGCCGCTCTCGGGTTTGAGTGGGATGATGATGTTGCGAGTGGCGTACATCGCGTTGTCGTTGAGTTTGCCGCGGTTCGCCGGGCAGTCGACGACGACGTACTCGTACTCGCCGCCGAGCAGCGGGTCGACGAGATGTTTCCGGAGCCGGGCGCTCCCCATCGTCGCGTTCCGGAGCTCGTTCTCGACGGACTCCAGTTCGGTGTGGGCCGGGAACAGGTCCAGCCCGTCGACGACGTTCACCGCGTACTGGGTCGGCTCCTCGCCGTCGATCAGCACGCGCTGGGCGTGGTTGGTGTCGCTCGTGTACGCGTCCTCGAAGCCGAGCTGTCTGGTCATGTGCCCGTTGTCGTCGAGGTCGACGACGAGGGCGCTGTCGTTCCGGTGGGCAAGCTCGCGTGCGGTGTTGATCGCGGTGGTGGTCTTCCCGAACCCCCCCTTCAACACCCCGACGCTGACCGCCCGCGGTTCCGTGTCGGTCATGGCTGTGGATGAGGCAGCGACGGTAGCTAACTCACCTGAGGTAGCTAAGGCAACTAAGCCGAAGTCACGATCAGTACCTTAGCCACCTCAGGAGACTACTCCGCGTGGTCGGCCCCATATCGTGTACACGCTGCGGTTGCGGGGACTTGAATCTGCCTATCGCAGCTACCCGAGCCGAGGTAGGTACCTTAGCTACCTCAGCTACCTTAGGGTACGATCGACGGCCGTCGACGGGGTCGTGACCGACGTTCGCTGCCGTCGCCGCCGAACTACGCTCGATCGGGCCGGGGCGCGTCCTCGTACTTGACCATCTTCTCGGGCTTGTCGCCGATACTCTCGTAGATCCGTTGGAGCGTCTCCTCGGCCGCGAGAACGTTGTGGGTCTCGAGGAACTCTCGTCCCTCGTCGGTGAGCCCGTAGAACTTCCAGGGGTAGCCTTGGCGGCGCTGGCCGTCGTCCAGCGCGATCTCCTCGACGATCCCGGCGTCGATCAGCTTCTGGACGTGTTTGTAGACGGTCGCGTCGCTGACGCTGGGGTTCAGCGCCTCGAGTTCGTACATCGAGGGGAGCTGGT